>NZ_JBICKP010000063.1:0-18274 GCF_043104335.1 Pseudomonas sp. WSY_20 | reverse complement strand
AGCCAAAGCAAGATCAAGATCAAGATCAAGATCAAGATCAAGATCAAGATCAAGAATAATGGCAGCTACCGGGAATTAAAAGTTGCAACTTTGAAGGTATTAAATAACTTCAATGAATGGATTGAAGCTTGCGCACTGCCCCAGGCTACAATTACGCCCTCGTGGGAGCGGCCTCGTGCCGCGATGGGCCGCGCAGCGGCCCCATGGTCACCTACCCTGCACCCCCCCACCCAACCACCGCCCCAGACGTTTTCCCACGCATTCGCTGGCGCTTTTGCGCCATTGCGGCGAACATTGCCGGCTGATTTTGCTGCCAACGGAGTGACTGTGGCCAACGAGCAACCCAAGGCCCTCGCCGAACTGACCCCACCCACACGCCTCCCCTGGCTCAAACGGCTCATCGCCCAGTGCCTCGGGCGTGGTCTGACCCGCATTCAGGCGCAACACCCTCACTCCTGGTGGCTAGGCCATGCCGATGGCCAGCACCAAGGCCGGGGCGAAGGCGAACGCGCCGGGTTCGAACGTGGCCATGCGCAAGGGTACGAGGCAGGCCAGCAAGTGCTGGTCATCCGTGACCACCGCCCCGACACCCCAGCCATTCCCGGCCAGGACGATCACCTGTTCGAAGACTGGCGCCTGGCCCTGACCGCCGAGCTGAAGAAACGCTTCAAGGCCGACGTTGCCCAGCGCCTGCCCAGCCACGCGCAACCCAGCGCCGCGCAATGGAAACTGATCTTCAGCGACACACCGTCCACCTGCGTGGTGGCCGGGGCAGGGGCGGGCAAATCGACCTCCCTGGTGCTGCGAATCTTGCTGCTGCGTCACTACCTGGGCTACGAACTCGATGCGATGACGGTCGTCACCTTCACCCGTGAGTCGCGCAAGGACTTCATCAAGCGTTTGGTGCAGGTGTTCGCGCTGTGGGACGTTCACCTGCAACCGGCACAAGCGCGCGAACTGGTCCGCACCTTCCACTCCCGCATCCTGCCGCTGGTGCGCAGCTTGCCTGGGTTCGAGCAGGTGCGCGCGTTCGAGACCCTGGGCAACGAGATGCCCGCCGGGCGTGAGGCCGAGGCGGACAGCAACCCGTTCGACCTGCGCCTGAACGATGCCCAGCGCCAACAGCTCAATCATTGCTACAGCGCCCTGCTGGCGCACAGCCCCCGCTTTGCCGAGCTGATCGGCCACTTACGCAACGAAGCCTTGCAACTCAAGCCACTGGACCCGGACAACCCCGAGGTGCAGAAACGCGCCCAGGTGACGCAACTGGCCGCGCAACGCGATGAAGAGCTGTGCGATGTGATCGAGGACCTTTGGTTCGCAGCGGGGGCCTGGCCAATCCAGGGCATTGAGCCGATGCGTGACACCGTTGAGATCCGTGGGTGCCGTTTTCATGTCCACGGCCGCTTGGGTGCCACCGGGCCATGGGTGGTGTTGGGCTTCGACCCTTCCGAGAGCGCCCAGTACCAACGACCCGGTGCCAAGCTCGCCGTACGCGCAGAGTGGGCAGTCAAACGAACCCTGTTGCAGGCATTCTGCGATCAGCCGTTGATCTGGCTGGACAACTACGCCATGGCCCGGCGCCTGGCCGCTTCGCTGGCAGGTGACGCCGTGGCCGGGCCTGGGTTCGAATACAAGGTCAAGGGCGAGCTGTCGGCCGCGCCGCTGCTCGACGCATTCGTCAGCGCCGCGAGCTTTATCGAGAACCTCGGCCTGGATGTGAACACGGCTATTGCCGACATGCGCTTTGTGTCAGGCGACAGCGACGCGCTGTTCTTCGAAGCGTTGGCCCTTTACTGGAAAGCGTTCGAAGCGCATTTGCTCGACCAGGTCCCTCCGGTCATGAGCTACAACCGCATGTTCGCGCTGTTCGGGGAAAACAACCCGGAAAACCTGCAACTGTTGCCCGACCCGCTGTTGCGGCCGCTGGCCCACCTGATGATCGATGAATTCCAGGACGTCTCGCCGCAAATCGTCAGCTGGCTGCGGGCGTCCTTGCGTGAAATCCGCAGGCGCGGCCCCGGCCTGAATGTCGGTCGCAATGCTCAGCACTCATCGCTGTTGTGCGTGGGCGATGACTGGCAGTCGATCTATGGCTGGCGAGGCAGCTCGCCCAAGTACTTCACCGAATTCACCAAGGCGTTCCCAACGCCCGCCAGCACACGGGTAATGATGGTGGAGAATTATCGCTGCCAGCAGCAGGTGATCGATGCCGCCGAGCACCTGGTCAAGGGCACGTCCACCATCGCCGGCAAGAAGGCCCGGGCCGCTGGCCCTGCCGCTGAACTTGCAGGCTCTCCGGTCAAGGTCTTCGAGCGTGACGAGGCCGCCTTGGGCCAGACCCTCATCGAGCATTACCAGCGCGGCGAGTCGGTGCTGATGCTCTACCGCAAGGGCAATGACCGGGCGGCGATGAGCGAACACCTGGAACCTGTGCTTCACGCCGAGGCAGCGGTGCCCCCCGAGCAGCGGCGTCTTCGCCAACTCACCTACCACAGCGCCAAGGGCTTGCAGGCCGATGCGGTGTTCATGCTGGGCGACTGCCAGTACCTGACCAGCTCGCCCTACAAGAACCAGGTCTATCGCCAGGCGGGCCTGGGCAAGGCGGGCGACCCGCAGCCGTTCGATACCGCCCAGAAAGAGGAGGTGCAGCGCTTGGCCTATGTGGCCGTGACCCGAGCGGTGCAGCATTGCTACTGGCACGTGGAGCCGGCCAATGGCGATGCCGCCGTGGCCGCTCGCGCTTCCAGCCGTGTGGATGGCCGTCAGGACTGTTTCGAAGACTGTCGGGGTCGGTGACGGTTAAGTCACCGTCGGTAAGGGGCCAGTGGTGGCCACTGGCTTGCGCCAAGGTGACCTGTCGGCGCCCTGCGCGCTCCGGCGCAAGGGTTGCCGCAGACGACAGGCGTCGTGGAACGCGGTGGCGTGTTCGGTCTGGTGTAGCTGCATCAGGCTGCCGATCAGGAAGCATACCCATGCGATCAACCACCACACCCAAGGATCACCCGCTGGACATCAATGGCATCGAAGTGGCTGTGCGCTGCTGGGGACCGGAGGATGGCATTCCCGTACTGGCCTTGCATGGCTGGTTGGACAACGCCGCCTCGTTCGAGCGCCTGGCACCCCTGCTCGATGGCTGTTTCGTGGTAGCCCCCGACCTGGTCGGCCATGGGCGTTCCGACCATCGGCGCCATGACAGCGGCTACTACCTATGGGAACACGCCGAGGACATGCTGTCGGTCACCGAAAGTCTTGGCATGCGGCAATTCCATGTACTGGCCCACGGCATGGGCAGCGGTGTGGCTTCGCTGCTGGCGGCCATGACCAGCGCGATTGCGAGCATGACCTTCCTCGACGGCATGGGGGCACCGTTCACCGTGGCCGAGCATGACCGCGTGCAGCACCTGGCACGGGCCTATCGCCTCAAGCGCATGGTCCAGCGTACGCAGATGCAGGGCTTCAACGAGCCGGATGTGCAACGCTTCGACGATTTGGACAGCGCGCTGGCTCAGCGTCGTGAACGGCTCGACACCGACTTGTCGCAAGAGGCTGCGAGGTTACTGGCGCTGCGCGACCTGCTCCAGCTCAACGACGGTTATTGCTGGCGCCACGACCCGCGGTTGGTGCTGCCTGAGCCCATGCCGCTCACCGAGCCTGAGGCATGCGATCTGCTGAGCCAGATTCGCTGCCCGCTGTACCTGATGTTTGGCCGGCAGGGTGCTTTCACTGGCGAGGCCTTCGGCCGCCGTGAAGCGGCATTGCCGCCACAGGCGAAAGTGTCTTGGCATCCTGGCGGCCATCACTTTCACCTCGATGCGCCGGACCGTGCCTTGGTTGATCAACTGCTGCGTATCCTCGCGCGCCATGAAGGCGGTGTGTTGCAGCGCTTGGTCAACGAATAGCGCCCACACACGGTTGCGCCGTTCGTTCAAGCGCGGTGTCGGCCGGTACGGGGACACTGGGGGCTCCTGTTATTCTGGAGTTGCCCATGCGCTACCTCTACGCCCCTGTGTTTTTCTTTGGGTTCATAGGCGCTGCCCTGGCAGCGGCGATGAACACCTATCTGTTTTGGTTGCTGCCCTTGCTGGTGGGCATAGTGCTGGTGGCTGTCGGTGCGCCCCAGTCGTCCCGTCACCAGGCAGTGGTCCTCGGCCAGCCAGATCTCGCCCTGCCAACTTGGCTGCGCTGCACCGTTCATGGCCACCGTGAAGGCGTATCAGTCAAAGTAGCCTCGCAGGCTGAAATTATACCCAGTGTCCACGGTGGTGTTCGCCACACGCCCAGCACGCTTGTTCAAGACGAACTCGAAGGTCGGTTCGTACAGGCCATCACACAGGCAGGCGCCGGCCAGGACTTCGACGTCATACCAGCCGTTGTCCAGTTCGATCACAGGGCGGCCCGGCTCACGGTAGCGCGCCAGCAAGTCGCCCAGGGTCTTGGGGGTGAAGTACTGGAGGATACGCCAGGTATACAGCATCACAGCGCCATGCTCGATCTTCAGCGAATATCCACCGCGCTGGTGCTTGAGACGGCTGCTCGCCTCGCGCAATTTGGGCGTTTGCCCATCGAGCGTGAACACCACGTGGTAGGGAAGGTTGTCGACGCCGGCCACAGGCAGCACGACGCCGTCGCGTACGGCCTTGTCGCCGCTGTCATGGTGGGTGAATTCGTAGGCCAGGTCGTCAGGCAGGCCATGCTCCTGCTTGAAGCGCTCGAGCAGTTGGATGTCACCTAGCAGGAAGTAGTCGACCAGGTCGTTGAGCACTTCGTCGAACTCATGACGCATCGTGTGTCCTTGGGCAACGATCGGTAGGGCTGCGCCAGTCGGGATGTTGGACGGGCGCAGGCGGTGTGCAGGCGCCAATCAGTGTAACTGCGTAATCTGGATGAGGTTGCCGCAGGTGTCGTCGAAGATTGCAGTCATGACGTTATCGACCTCGGCGGGTTTCTGATGGAACTGGACACCGGCAGCGGATAGCCGGATGTATTCGCCTTGTATGTCTCGCACGGCAAAGGTTGCGGTGGGTATGCCGTCTTCTTTGAGCGCGGCCTTGTACGCTTTCGACGCAGGGTGCACCTCTGGCTCCAGTTGCAGTTGCACGCCGTTGGGGTCGTTGGGTGAGGTCAGGGTCAGCCAGCGGTGCTGGCCCATGGCGAGGTCTTGTTTAGGTTCGAAGCCCAGTACGTAGTGATAGAAGGCAAGCGCTTTGGCTTGGTCGTCGACAAGAATACGGGTGAGCATGATCTTCATGGGCGCACACCTATGCTGGGGTCGTTACTTATCAGTAAAGACGGCCCTTGACGTTTGGCAATGCAACCCAGCATCAAATCGCGTCTTTGATCACGCCATCGGTGCATCAGGGCCGCAAACTGGTCAATGGCCGGCGCAGCACAAGCGTTCAGCCTTTGGAAGTGTCCGCAGTGGTGTGCAGGTCAGCGGCGAATACCTCGGTGACCTTCGTCCGATAGGCTTCGAAGGCTGCAATGGCGCCGGCGATCACATCAGTTTCTTGTTGTTCATCGAGCGCCAGGCCGTCGATTGCGCACACGAACGCCTTCCAGTGCTGGGCGCGACCTTGCGGGTGGGCTGCCAGGTGCCGCGCACCCAGGCCTTCGTCCAGGCCAAGGCGCTGGGTGTGCTTGAACAAGAAGGCGGCGCCCAGGTTCGAACCCTCGCTGCAATACAGCCAGCCCAGTGCCTGGGCCGGGTCTACCTTCACCCTCGCCGGCAAGGCAGGTGGTAGTTGGCCCAGGTCGCGAATGTCCTGCTCGACCGCAGCGAGCCGCGACAGCGACGAGAGGCCCGGCAGCCACGCATTGAGGTGGGGGTCCTCGTAAAGTCCATGGAGGCTGCCGTGAAAGTGATGCTGTACCAGCAGGAAGCGCCCATAGCGCGCTCTGTCCTCAAAGGGGTGCGCGGCCATGACCAACTGATCGACACTGTCATGTTCGCGGTGGGTGGCCGCTTTGAGGCGTTTGCAACGGCTTGTCTCCAGGGGTGACACGGGTACTGCGATCATTCGGTGAGTCCGTCGCGGGCAGAAAGGCATCCATGATGCGTGGCGGTGAGCATCGCAGCAAGCATCAGGCGCGGTTATCATGGCCGCCGTATCGTTCAGACCCAAGGAAAAGCCGGTCATGTCTTCGCTTCAGTTCCGTACGCCGTCCCTTGAGGACGCCAGCCGCTGCCACGCCATCGAGATCGGTGCCTACGAGGGAGACGAAGCTGCCACGCTGGAAAAGATCCAGACGCGCATCAGTCAGTACCCACAGGGGTTTCTGTTGCTTGAAAGCGATGGAGAGATCGTTGGCTTCATCAACAGCGGCTGCGCCCATCAGGTGGTGATGTCGGACGAAGCGTTCAAGGAACTGGTGGGGCATGACCCCGATGCCCCCAACGTAGTGATCATGTCGGTGGTGGTCGACCCGGCGTATCAGGGCCAAGGTCATGCCAAGCGATTGATGGAAGCGTTCATCCTGCGAATGAAAGCCTGCGCGAAGCAGACCATCCACCTGATGTGCAAAGAACAGCACGTACCGCTGTACCGCAAGCTGGGTTATCAGTACGTCCAGCCTTCACCTTCCGAGCACGGCGGTATGGCGTGGCATGAGATGGTAATGGTGCTGTGAGCCATTGCCGGGCGGCGTCAGGTAGGGCCGCACTGCGGCCCACCGGCGGCAAGCGCGACGCTACAGGTTGAACCTGCCGGTGAGCTGGGGCTGGCTTGCTGGTGATGGGCTGTCATGCAGCCCCAGAGGCACAAGACAGCCAGCATCACGAGGCGGCGCCTCTATCAGCCTGCGACCAACTGATGGGCCAGGCGGTTGTGACGTTCGAGTACCCGTGGCAGGTCGACAGTGACCAACTGACCATCCCTGACCACCACCTTGCCGTTGATGACGCTGGTATGCACCTGGGTCGGGGTGCAGAACACCAGCGCTGCAAGCGGGTCATGATGTCCGCCGGCGTAGGCGACATGGCCCAGGTCGAAGGCGACGAAATCAGCGACCATGCCCGGTGCCAGTGCGCCGATGTCATCGCGGTTGAGCACCTTGGCGCCGCCCAGGGTCGCGATTTCCAGCGCTTCGCGGGCCGTCATCGCATCCGGGCCAAATCCCACGCGTTGCAGCAGCAGGGCCTGGCGGACCTCGCCGATCATGCTGGCACCGTCGTTGGACGCCGAACCGTCCACCCCGAGCCCGACCGGTACGCCATGATCGCGCATGGCGCGCACTGGGGCGATACCTGAAGCCAGGCGCATGTTCGAGCATGGGCAATGGGCGACCCCGGTGCCGGTGCGGGCGAACAGTTCGATGCCATGCTGGTCCAGTTGCACGCAGTGCGCGTGCCACACGTCGGGCCCGACCCACCCCAGATCCTCGGCGTACTCGGCAGGGGTCATGCCGAATTTTTCCCGGCTGTAGGCAATGTCGTTGACGTTTTCGGCCAGGTGCGTGTGCAGCGATACGCCATGCTGGCGAGCCAGAACAGCCGCTTCGCGCATCAGGTCGCGGCTGACCGAGAAGGGCGAGCAGGGCGCCACCACGATCCGGCGCATCGAGCCATGGCTGGCATCATGGTAGTCCTCGATCAGGCGCTGGGACTCCTTGAGGATATCCGCTTCCTTTTCCACTACCGAGTCCGGCGGCAGCCCGCCCTGGCTCTGGCCCACGCTCATGCTGCCGCGGGCGGCGTGAAAACGCATGCCGATTTCGGCAGCCGCATGGATGCTGTCGTCGAGCTTGCATCCGTTGGGGTAGATGTACAGATGGTCGCTCGAGGTGGTGCAACCGGAAAGGATCAGCTCGGCCATGGCCGTCTGGGTCGAGACCGCAATCATCTCGGGGGTGAGCCGTGCCCAGATCGGGTACAGCTGGGTGAGCCAGTTGAACAGCTCGCCGTCCTGGGCGGCTGGCACCACCCGCGTCAGGCTCTGGTACATGTGATGGTGGGTGTTGACCAGCCCGGGGATGACCACCTTGCCGGACATGTCCAGCACCTCGTCCGCCTGTTGGGGCAGGGTATCGCTGGGGCCGACTTGCTTGATCAGGTTGTCTTCGATGTACAGGCCACCGCCGCGGATTTCGCGGCGCTCGCCATCCATGGTGACGAGCAGTTGGGCATGCTTGATCAGGAGCGTTCTTGGTGCGTGTGAAGATGACATGGTCGATGCCTGTTGCAATACGCGCCGGCGATGGCCAGCGTCGTAGGCGACGCGGCAATGTAATCAGGAAATGATCAAGTTGTATACATTGACCGTATTTGTGAATGTGCGTCACCTCATATGTGAAAATCGGCCAGAAATAAGACTCCTGCGATCGAATAAACTGGCAGCCAATGTCTTGAGAGTTCTTCCATGTCTGCCGCATCCACCACCGCTTCACCCGTTGACGAAGCTCCACGGGCAGCCATCAGCATTGCCATCCTCGCGTTCTCCGCTTTCCTGATTGTCACCACCGAGTTTCTCATTGTGGGCCTGTTGCCTGCCCTGAGCCGCGACCTGGGGGTGTCCATCTCCATGGCTGGACAACTGGTCACGCTGTTCGCATTCACAGTCATGCTGGCAGGGCCGTTCCTCACGGCCATGCTGGCGCATCTGGAACGTAAACGGCTGTTCATCACCATCTTGCTGGTTTTTGCCGCGGCCAATGCCCTGGCGGCCGTGGCCGATAACTTCTGGGTACTGGCCATTGCACGTGTCATACCGGCATTGGCGTTGCCGGTGTTCTGGGGTACTGCCAGCGAGACGGCCGGGCACCTCGCCGGGCCCGAGCATGCAGGGCGTGCGGTATCGAAGGTTTACCTGGGCATCTCTGCCGCCATGCTGCTGGGCATCCCGCTGGGCACGTTGGCCGCTGACGCGTTGGGCTGGCGTGGCGCCTTCGGGGCGCTGGCGGTGCTTTCCCTGATGATGGCCGTGGCGATGGGCGTCTGGATGCCCCACGTAGCCCGCACCGCCAGGGTGGATTTCGCCCGTCAGGCGCGGATTTTCACCGAACGCTTCTTCGTAGCGAACGTGCTGCTGTCGATTCTGGTGTTCACCGCCATGTTCACCGGCTACACCTACCTGGCCGACCTGCTCGAGCGTGTGGCGGGTGTGGCCCCGGCTCACACCGGTTGGTGGCTGATGGGCTTCGGCGCCGTTGGCCTGCTGGGCAACTGGATCGGGGGGCGCGCCGTCGACCACTCCGTTCTCAAGGCCACCGCGGGCTTTCTGGTGCTGCTGGCGATCGGCATGGCAGCGCTGGTGCCCTTGGCCCATGCAGGCCTGGTGTTCTGCCTGGCGCTGGCGTTGTGGGGTATCGCCAACACCGCGCTTTACCCGGTCTGCCAAGTGCGCGTAATGGCGTCGGTGACCCACGCCAAGGCGCTGGCCGGTACCGCCAACGTATCGGCTGCCAACGCCGGCATCGGCCTGGGTGCGGTGCTTGGTGGCATGACCATCGACGGGCTGGGGGTTGCTTATCTGGGCTATGTGGCCGCCGCAGTCGCCGTGCTGGCGCTGCTGGCAGTGCCCGTAGTGGGCAGGCTGGCGCCTCAGACGGGTTCGGCGGTACGTGTGCCGTGAGGGGCGAGCCTGGGCAACAGGTAATCGAGCAGTGCACGCACTTTGGGTAGGTGCTCGCGACGCTTGAGCCAGACCAGGTTCATTGGCAACCCGTCGGTTGCCAGCTCCGGTAGCACCTCGACCATCCGTCCATTATCGAGGTGCTGCTGGGTCAACCAGGTGGGTAGCTGACCTATGCCATGGCCGGCCAGCACCGCCGCGACCTCACCTTCGCCATCGCCCACGGCGATGCGCGGCTGTACCGTGCGACGCTCCATCTCCCCAGGCTGGCGTCCCTTGAAGAACCACGGGCTGACCAGGCCGTCGGTATGCCCATAGCCCACGCCGTGGTGATGCTCCAGGTCCTCCTCGCTTTGCGGAGTACCGTAAATGTCGAGGTAGTCGGGGGCTGCGCAGAACATCAGGCGCTGGGCGCCAAAGTACTGATGGCCCAGGGCAGCGGGCCAGGTATCGGGGCCGCCGATGCGCACCACGATGTCGATGCCTTCCTGCACCGGGTCGACGAAACGGTCGGAAAACGAGACGTGCGGCTGCAGCAGCGGATGCTGCCGGGTAAACGCCAGGATCAGCGGCAGCACATGCAAGCGCCCATAGGAGGCGGGCAAGTCGATGCGTACCCGTCCGTGAGGTTCATTACCCGTAGTGGCGAGGGTGTGTTCGACTTCTTCCAGATCGGCCAGCACCGAGGTGCAGGTGCGGTAGAAAACCACGCCTGCCTCGCTCAGCGACAACCGGCGGGTGGTGCGCTCGAACAGGCGAACGCCCATGCGCGCCTCGAGGCGCGCGATACTCTTGCTGACCGCCGAGCTGGTAAGGCTCAGTCGCCCGGCCGCTGCCGTGAAGCTGCCGAGGTCGGCGACCGCGACGAAGACGTCGATCCCTTTGAGTCGTTCTGAGGAGTGCATGACCGGCCTTTACATGGGTTCGTGGGGCAGACCCCGGCAGCATAAGGGATCCTGTGATGGCGTTTTAGGGTAATAGCGTCGGGAGAAAGGCCTGTGTAGCGCGTCGGCAATGGAACACCAGCCCATCTTGCACACTCATAGGCTTTGCGCCAGCGCCTTGGGTAGATCATGCTGTACCGACCCGGCCCTGATGCACCAAAGGACTGCCCCATGTTCCCTTTTGCCTGGATAGCCTGCGCATGACCCTGACGTTGCTCACCTTTTTCGGCACCCTGGCCGCCATGGAAGGCGTGGCCTGGTTTGCTCACAAGTACATCATGCATGGCTTCGGCTGGGGCTGGCACCGCTCGCACCACGAGCCGCGTACCGGGATCTTCGAGAAGAACGACCTGTACGCCGCGGTGTTCGCCGTGCTGGCGATCGTGCTCATCGCCCTGGGCAATGCCGGTTGGTACCCGTTGCAATGGGTAGGCGCAGGCATGACGGCCTATGGGGTTCTGTATTTCGTCGCCCACGACGGCCTGGTGCACCGGCGCTGGCCTTTCAAAGTGGTGCCGCGCAAGGGTTACTTCAAGCGCCTGTACCAGGCACATCGGCTTCATCATGCCGTACAGGGACGCGAAGGCTGTGTGTCGTTCGGTTTTCTGTATGTCCCCACTATCGAGCGGCTGCGCCAGCAACTTCGGGCACTGCATGGCGGGCCGCTGCGGGCGAAGGGCGCTGCCACAGGCGAGCCGGGCGTTGGGGGTAGCGACGCAGCCGACAGCTCAGCGCCTGCCAAAACCCCGTGACCAAGGCACCGACCTTTTCGCGTTTTGACGTAGACAGCCGCCCGTCCCAGGCGTCGACCCCGGCGCTGTCGACCTTCAGGCCGATGCGCCGGTATACCTGACCAGCCGTGGCCACTGCCCACGCCGAGCGCAGCGGCAAGGCCGGCAGCCCCGCCTGGGCGCTGGCGTAGTAGGGCTCGGCCTGGGCGACCAGGCGCCTGGCCAGGGTGGCGACGGCTGCGCGGTGACGCACATCGGCCAGGTCGTCTGCACTGAGGTCGAATTCCGACAGCCAAGCCTGGGGCAAGTAACAGCGCCCGACCTTGGCATCATCGACGATGTCTCGGGCGATGTTGGTCAGCTGCATGGCCAGGCCCAGGTCGCAGGCCCGGTCAAGCACGCGCGCCTCCTGAACGCCCATGACCCTGGCCATCATCAGGCCCACCACACCTGCCACGTGATAGCAGTAGACCATGACCTCTTCCAGGGTCTGGTAGCGGCAGGCGGACACGTCCTGGGCGAAGCCTTCGAGCAGGTCGAAGGCTTCGGCGCGGGGGATGCCGTGGCGCCTGGCCACTTCGCGCAGTGCGGCGAAGGCCGGTTGATCCACGGGCAAGTCCGCGCAGGCGGCTTCGGTCTGGCGCTGCAGATCCAACAGGCGCACTTGCGCTTCTTCCTGGCTGATGACCACCGCATCATGCCCGGCTTGCTGCCCATCGATCACGTCATCGCAATGGCGGCACCAGGCATACAACAGTACGGCGCTGCGCCGAGTGTGCGCATCGAAGAGCCGGGCTGCTGCGGCAAAGCTCTTCGAACCCACGGCAATGCTGTGTTCGGCATGGGCAAGCAACTGGTCGTGGGACGGTGCGGTCATGCGCTCAGGTCCTCGAGCATCAGCCCTGCCGTGGCCTTGGCCGAGGCGATCACGCCAGGTACACCGGCCCCCGGGTGCGTGCCTGCGCCCACCAGGTACAGGTTGCTCACTTGGCTGTCACGGTTGTGCGGGCGGAACCAGGCGCTCTGGGTCAGGATCGGTTCCAGGGAAAACGCCGAACCCAGGTGCGCATTGAGTTCCTCACGGAAGTCCAGCGGCGTGAAGGTGCGGCAGGTGACCAGGTCCTCGCGCAGGCCAGGAATGTAGTGACGTTCCAGGTAGTCGAGAATCTTGTCCCGGAACCGTGGCCCTTCCACTTCCCAATCGATGGCCGCGTTGCCCATGTGCGGTACGGGCGCCAGCACGTAGTGGCTCGAGCATCCTTCCGGAGCGAGGCTCGGGTCGGTGGCGCAAGGGGTGTGCAGGTAGAGTGAAAAGTCTTCGGCAAGCTCATGACCGTTGAAGATTTCGTCGATCAGCTCCCGGTAGCGCGGGCCAAAGCAGACCGTGTGATGGCGCAGTTGCGGCTGGGTGCGCTTGAGGCCGAAGTGCACCACGAACAGCGAGTTGCTAAAGCGCTTGCCCTTGAGCCGCTTGCCTTCCTGTTCACCCCGTGGATGCTCGCCCAGCAGGTCGGAGTAGGTGTGCACCACATCGGCATTGGAAGCGACTGCGTCTGCCAGCCAGCGCCGCCCGTCCTGGGTGCGCACGCCGGTCACGCGGCTGCCTTGGGTTTCGAACGCGGCGACCTTGGCATTGAGCTCCAGGGTGCCGCCCAGGTCGGTGAACAACTTGGCCATGCCCTGCACCAGGGCGCCGGTGCCGCCTTTAGGGAACCACACACCCCAGGTGCGCTCCAGCGCATGGATCAAGGTGTAGATCGAGGAGGTGGCGAACGGGTTGCCCCCGACCAGCAAGGCGTGGAACGAAAACGCCTGGCGCAGCTGGTCATCCTGGATGAACCGCGCCACCATGCTATAGACGCTGCGCCAGGCCTGCAGGCGAGCCAACTGCGGCCCGGCATGCAGCATGTCGCGAAAAGACAGGAACGGCACCGCGCCGAGCTTGATGTAACCTTCTTGCAGCACGGCTTTGGAATAGGCCAGGAACTGTCGATAACCTTCCACGTCCTTGGGCTCGAAGGCCTCGATCTGGCGTTCCAGGTCGGCCTGGTCATTGCCATAGTCGAAGGCCCGCCCATCCTCCCAGCACAGGCGGTAGAAGGGCGTTACCGGCAGCAACTCCACGTAATCCTGCATAGGCCGGCCGGCGAGGGTGAACAGGGCTTCGATGGCGCTTGGGTCGGTGATCACCGTGGGGCCTGCATCGAAGGTAAAGCCTTGGTCGTTGTAGACGTAGGCGCGGCCACCGGGTTTGTCGCGTGCCTCGAGCAAGGTGGTGGGGATACCCGAGGCCTGCAGGCGAATGGCCAGGGCCAGGCCGCCAAGGCCTGCCCCAATGACCAGGGCGGATCGTTCGTTGCTCATGGATAGTCCTTGAAATGGGCAGGAGAGTGTCGCAAGGCAGCCTTCATGGCCTCGTCTACGGGCACAGGTGGCTTGCCGCACAGGATCCGCATACGATCACGCAGCGTACTCTGGCCTGCGTAGAAACGGGCGATCAGCCCATCAGGCAATCGATAAAAGCGCTGCATCACCTGCCATCGACGGTTCGGCCGGCCGGCCAGAAACAGCATTCGGTTGAGCAGGCGGTAGAACCCTTGTTCACGCCAGCGTCGGTGAAGGTAGGCGCCCAACGCGGGCTTGAGTGACGCCGTATCATCCAGCGCTTGCGTCGCCAACCAGTCGGCTAGGCGCACGGCATCGGGCAGTGAATAGCCCGTGGTGCAGTGGAACAATCCGGCTCGTAGGCCAACGGCGAGCGCCCCTTGCTGCTCGTTCCACCAAGCAGGAAAGTCGTCGGCCAGGGTGATCGGCAATACGCCCTGTTCTTCACGCAGGCACTCGGCGACGTGCCAGCCGCGCTGCTGCAGGTAGCGTTCGATGTGCTGGCGCAGCTGCTCTGCGGCGGGCGCCTGGCTGTCGACGTAATGGGTGTCCTCCACCAGCAGGGTGTCGGCCGTGAAGGGCAGTACATAGACGAAGCGATAGCCTTCGCCCTGGGGTACCCGCGCATCCATCAGAATCGGTGCCTCCAAGCCATGGGGGGCCGTCAGGCGCACGATCTGCCCAAGGAATGCTTGCTGGCCGAGCACCCGGTGAGGGCTGTGCTGCATGCCCCGGCCATCGATCACTACCGCGGCGTGCAAGGTTTCGCCGCTAGCGAGTGTGACGTGGCTGGCACCCACTTCAGCGACAGCGCAGCCCGTGCGCAAGCTCGGGCCAAGGGCAGGGGTGATCACCCGGGCGAAACGCTCGCTGGTGATGCTCGCATAACCGCCTTCCATACGCCTGGAAAAAGCCGGGAAGTGCACGTGGTACGCAGGCCAGCGCTGCTCGACCAGCGGGGCCAGCCAGCGTTGTTGCTCGAGAGTGAGGTCGGCGTCATGAAAGGACCAGGTGTGGTTCCCGCCCAGGGCCAGCCCTTGTTCCAGGCACAGCACGCGCAATTGCGGGCGCAATTGCTGGAGTCGCCAGGCGATCAGGCCGTTGGCCAACCCACCACCTACCAGGATCAGGTCATAGGGCACGGTGTGTTCTCCGAAATGCTGGGTTGGCCACTGTGCAGCGCGGCTTCGATGAGGCTGGCAGCGCGCTGTACGCCACCGCAGGCGGCAAGCTCGGCTTCCAGCGCGGCATCACGTGGTGCAGCTTCATCAAGCAGCTGACGCAACGTCTGGCCAATGGCAGCTACGCTGGCTCGTTTGGAGAGTACCCGCCCCAAGCGGTGATGGCGCACCCGCGCAGCCACGCCAGGCTGATCGAATGCAATCGGCATGACCAGCAACGGTGTGCCGGCGCACACGGTATCGAGCACCGTGTTCAAGCCGCCATGGCTGATCACCACATTGGCTCGCCGCACCGCCCAGTGCTGAGGGGCGAAGTCGGTCACGACGGTGGCGCCAATCTGGCGCAGCCTGGCCTGCTGATGGCCATCCAACCCACCGCAGTGCGCCACCAGCAACTGGGCATCCAGGCGTCGGCAAGCCTTGGCAATACGTGCGAACAGATCGAACCGGTGGCCCTGGAGCGTCCCCAGGCTTGCGAATACCAAGGGCTTGCCGGGGTCGAAAGACCAGTTGGGGCTCGCCTGAGAGGGCGTGCTGCGTAACGGGCCGACGGCGTGAAAGTGTTTGGGCAGACCCACTCTGGGGAAATCCAGGTACAGGGGTGTCTGGCTCAACTGGATCAGTGGCGAGAGAAATTCATGGGCGCCGCTGCGCGGTTGCAGCCCGTGGCGATGACAGGCCTGCAGCAAGGTGTCGTGCAGCGGGCGCATGAGCCAGTCATGGACCTGAACACTGCCTTCGTAGAGGCGCGCATCCAAGCCCAGCCCGAACGGCATCACGGGCAATGGCAAGCCTGGCTCGCGATTGATTGGCAATGCACAGGCCACTGAAAAGAACGGCAGTTTGCAAGCCTCGGCCACCAAGCCGCCTGCGGGCTCCATCTGATCGCAAATCATCGCATCGACCCGATGTTCACTGAGCGCCTGCGGCAGGTTGCTGATCAGCATTGCCGTGGTGTGCGCCAGCTGTTTGATCAAGCGACGCAGGCGCAGCGGCCCGGCGGGGTCAGCCACGCGGCGCATGGCAAGGTCAAGGCTGCCCGGCGGGCACTCGGCATGGCCGATGGCGACGAAGCCCACTCGCCTGTCGCTCAGCCAGCGTTCGGCTTCAGGCTGGTGAAAGAAACTGACCCGATGGCCGCGTTCGATCAATTCGCCGCCCAAGGCTTGCATCGCTGCAAAATGGCTGGGGTAGGGCGGGGCAATCAGGGCGAAGTGGCTCATTTGATGTCTAACTGGGCGTTGACCAGTCGGGCCCGGCGCAACTGCGCCAGCGTGGCCGAGCCTGTGCAAAAGCAGGCGATACGCAGTTGCCGGATGATCACGTCGAAATGCGAGACCACCGCTTCGGTGGATGCCATTGCAGAGGTCAGCACCCCGGCAGCCTGGCCCACCAGGTCCGCCCCCAGGCGGATGGCCTTGGCCGTGTCCACGCCATCGCGGACCCCGCCTGAGGCGATCAGGCCAACCGTCGGCACGGCGCGGCGCACGGCAAGCAGGCTATGGGCGGTCGGGATGCCCCAGCCGCTGAAGGCCATTGCCACCGCACGCTCGGCAGGGTCATTGGCACGCTCGGCCTCCACCGCGGCCCAGCTTGTGCCGCCGGCGCCGGCCACATCGATCATGGACACGCCAGCGTCGTACAATTGCCGCGCAACGCCCGGCGAAATACCGGCGCCTACTTCCTTGACGATGATGGGCGCCTGAAGCTGCCCGGCAACCTGCTCGATGCAGGCGAGCACCCCGTTCCAGTTGCGGTCGCCCTCGGGCTGAACGGCTTCCTGCAGGGGGTTGAGGTGAATGATCAGGGCGCTGGCATCGAGTGTATCGACCGCGCGGCGGGCAAGGTCCAGGCCATCGGCCTCGCGTAACTGGGCCGCGCCCAGGTTTGCCAAAAGCGGGACATCGGGTGCAAGCCTTCTCAGCTCTGTGGTCAGTCCCTGGTCCTGGCCGCTGCGCAAGCTGACTCGCTGCGAACCCACACCCATGGCCAGGCCCAAAGCCTGCGCAGCTTCGGCCAGGTGCTGGTTGATGAACCGTGCGCGATCAGCCCCGCCAGTCATCGAACTGATCAACAGCGGTGCGCGCAGTGCCATGCCGAACAACTCGGTACCCAGGTCGACGTCTTCCAGGGCCATTTCAGGCAGTGCACAATGTTCGAAACGCAGCGCTGACCACCCAGCGTCGACCCCGTGCGAGGTACTGCCGGTGGCCAGGACGATATCCAGGTGATCATCCTTGCGTTGACTCAACGGGCTTTTGTTCATGCCGGCTCCACTGCCAGGGAATCATCCTGAGGTACGTGCGGTCTGTGTGCTTAAGACAGACAAGTTGTACAACACTACCCGTTTTGTATAGCTAAGCTCATAAAAAGCACAGCATCAGGCAACGGCGCCTATCAGTCGTTCCTTTTTCATCTACGGTCAATGGGCCGCCCACATCGAGAGGCAAGGATGACGACCATCGCCCCCCCGCACAGCGCTGGCGCTGATCACGATCAGTCACTGGCCGTCGCACATGCGGCCGTAGAGGCCCGGCTGGCAGCCTTGCTGCCATCGGCAGGTCACGAGCGCGACCTCGTGGTTGCGGCCATGCGCGACTGTACCCTGGCGCCAGGCAAGCGCTTGCGGCCCCTGTTGTTACTTTTTACGGCACAGGGTCTGGGCGCATGCCCACACGCAGCGCTCGACCTCGGCTGTGCCGTCGAGATGGTACATGCAGCTTCCCTTGTGCTGGACGATCTGCCGTGCATGGACAACGCCGCCTTGCGCCGCGGCCGCCCTACCTTGCACCTGGCTTTTGGCGAAGACGTGGCTGTGTTGACGGCCATCGCCTTGCTCTCCCGTGCGTTCGGGGTTGTGGCGGGGTTGCAGACGGTCGGGCCGGATGTGCGCAGCGACCTAGTGGTGACCCTCACCTCGGCCATCGGTGCCGATGGGCTGGTCAAGGGGCAGTTGCAGGATCTGCGTGACGGTGCACGGCCGCGGACGGCGGCTGAAATTGCCGAGACCAATCAACTCAAGACCGGGGCCTTGTTCTCGGCCCTGCTAGGCATGGCCGGCCGGCTGGCGGGGGCTGGCGCCAGCCAGCAGGGCACCCTGCTGCAATTGGCGGGGGAGTTGGGGCAGGCGTTTCAGTTGCACGACGACTTGCACGACCGTGACCCGGAAAGTGGCAAGAGCATGGGGTTGGACCAAGGCAAGTCGACCCTGCTGGCGATGTGTGGCGAGATGCAGGTGCGCCAGCGGTTGGAAGCCCATTTGCAGAGCGTCGAACAGTGCCTGAACAGCCTGGGCCTTGGGACCTCGCCGATCGGTGGGGTATTGCGCAAGGTGTTCGCATCGAAGGGTGTGCAGGCTGCCGGTAGCACCGTATGGCGTCAAGGGCTGGGTGGGCTTGCCGTGGGTGGGGCGGTCATGCATCACGTCTAAGGCGCAGGGCGTTGCGCCAAGGTCTACGCAGTCC
>NZ_JBICKP010000062.1:0-421 GCF_043104335.1 Pseudomonas sp. WSY_20 | reverse complement strand
GGGGCCTACAGCGCGGTCCTCCCGGGAGCAAGACCGGAGTGAGGGAACCCCGAAGCGTAGCGTAGGGGCCGTATGAGTGGAGCACAGCGTTTTTTGGTTACTTTTTGTCGCGTTTGACAAAAAGTGACTCGCCGTAATGGCGAAAAGGTGACTAAGCGTCGCCATCGCAAATGGAATGTGCTCTCTTTCAATACCCACGCCAACGCAATCAAACTTGAAACCTGAAACTTCAAAGTTCAAAGTTCAAACTTCAAGCTTCAAACTTCAAAGTGTGGGCGCATACGGCAAGTTGGTATTCATTGGCGCGGGTGGCGCACAGTCACCTTTGCGCCCTTACGGCGGCTCACTTTTTGTCTTGTCAAAAAGTGAGCAAAAACCGCCTGCTCCTATCACCCGGCCCCTGCGCTGCGCTCCGGGGTCC
>NZ_JBICKP010000061.1:0-21315 GCF_043104335.1 Pseudomonas sp. WSY_20 | reverse complement strand
ATATCTCATCGATAAAAGCGCCCCCGCACCCGCTTAAGTTTCTCAATAAAACTTAGAGCTTAGAGCTTAGAGCTTAGAGCTTAGAGCTTAGAGCTTAGCGCTTAGATCTGGAAACTTGGAACTTGGAACTTGGAACTTGGAGCTTGGAACTTGGAACTTGGAACTTGGAACTTGGAGCTCTGAACTCAGGACTTAAAACCGAATAACATAAGAACCCCCATCCAGAACCCAATCAACCCGTCCCAATCTCCCCCCCATCCTCCCGCTGAATCACCACCGTAGAAGACCGCGGCCGAACCCGCTTGCCCCCAAAAGCCCCCTCGGTAGCATCTTCCGAAACTGGCCAGTTCCCCGGATGCTGAATATTGATAAACAACGTCCTGTTATCCGGCGTAAACGCAATCCCCGTCACCTCACACCCATTGGGCCCCACGAAAAACCGCCGCAACCCCCCTTGGTTTTCCCCATTCACCGGCACCTGTCGCCCCGCCGCATCCACCAGCAGACCTGGAATCACCGCCAGCAGTTGGTCGTTGGTGTAGTCGGTAAGGGTGCTCTCGCCGTTGTCAGTCTCGAACCACAACACGCCGCGGCTATCGAAACTCATGCCGTCGGGGCTGGCGAACTGGTTCAGTTCGGTCAGGCCGGAACGGTTGATGTCGGCAGCACCAGCGGCGTTTGCGCCGAACACGAAGATGTCCCAGTTGAAGCTCAACTGGTCGTCGCTGTCGTGCCAGCGAATAATGTGGCCGTGGCGGTTCGGGCCGCGTGGGTTGGCCGCATCGACCTTTTCCGGGGTACGTGCACTGTTGTTGGTCAGGGTCAGGTAGACGTCGCCGTTCAGCGGGTTGACCGTCGTCCATTCCGGGCGGTCCATCGGCGTCGCGCCTACGGCATCGCCAGCGCCACGGGTGTTGAGGATGATGCCCGGCAGGTCACCATACAGCGCGCCCAGGGTGCTGCCCCCCGTGGTGGCGGTGGCCACGTCCAGCAGTAGCCATACACCAGTGCCATCGGCGTTGAAGCGGGCCACGTAGAGCTTGCCCTGGTTCAGATACTTGGCGCCGGTAGCGAGGCGGTCGGCCGGGTTGGCATCGGCGGCATCCCACACGGCGGTTGACACCCACTTGTACAGGTACTCGTTGTTCGAGTCGTCACCCATGTACCACACCAGCGGCTTGCCCGCGACCGGCAGGCTTGGGGCGCAGCCCTCGTGGCGGAAGCGGCCCAGCGCGGTGCGTTTGGTGGCCAGGGTGCTGCTGTTGTACGGGTCGATCTCGACGATGTAGCCGTAGGTGCTGGCTTCGTTGCGGTAGTCGTCGGTGGCGCTGGCGCCCTTGATGGTCACGTCGAAACGGGCAAACTCGTCGGCCTCTTCGGTGCTGTCACCGGCTGCGCTTTCCCACTTGTACTGGCCGGTGGAGGTGCCCACGCCAATGCGGCGCTGGTCTTCGGGGCGGGTGCCCTTGTTGACGAAGATGCCCGGCCAGTTCTCTTCACAGGTCAGGTAGGTGCCCCACGGGGTGTAACCGTTGCCGCAGTTGTTGTTGGTACCGCGGCAGTGAGTACCGGCGGTGGAGTACTTGGTCTTGACGTGGTCGGTGCCGCGCAGCGGGCCGGTGATTTCCATGCGCGAAGCCGTGGTGAAGCGGCGGTTCAGCGGGTCGTTGTCGACAACCTGCCAGCGGCCGCTGACTTTTTTCAGGCGCACCACGCCAGCCCCATGGGCGTTGATTTCTTTTCGCACTTCCTCGACCGGGCGCTTGCCGTTGACATCAGTGGTTGGGCCAGCCGGGTGCAAGGCTGCAGGGTCGATGTACTCGAAGTTGATGGCCAGCAAGCCATCATCCGAGCTGCCATTGATGGGGAAGAAATGCATGCCGTCATGGTGCATGCCCATGGCGTTGGCCTGGTCGACAGAGGTATTGCTGCCGTCCGGCTTCCAGGGCGCGGCGTTCCGGTTAAGCGGTGTTCCCCATGGGGCCAGCACGCGTGCGCGGTAGCCCTTGGCAAGGGTGCACGCATCGGTGCGTGACCCAGGGATCGAGTCGAAGCCCAGCGCCAGCCCTGACCTGGCAGCGTTGCCGGTGACCGGCTCGCCAGGGCCGGCGGGCCTGCGGGTATCAGCACCGTTGAAACAACCGCCCAGGCTGGTGCCGGCGATCAGGGTGACGGCGGCGGCCAGGCCGCCGCGCATCACACTGCGTCGGCTCAGGTAAATGTCCATGACGGTGGCCATGGCCGTGTTGGTGCTGGGGTTGCGGTCCAAATTGTCGCCGGTGTCACGACTCATCACATGTCCTTGCGTTGCAGAGTTCAGACCGCACTCTAGTGGGCGATTGTGACGTTTGGTTTGCAGAACCATGAGCGGACGTTGCAACCCTGTGGCGCATTTGAAGAGGCCCCGCAAAGGGGCGCTCTGCCAAGGTTGCTCAGTCGCGCTTGGCGCCCAGGCTCGATGCCCACTGCTCGTTGCGGTTATGCCCACTGGTGCGGATCAGCCCGAGATCCAGGGCGTTTTCACCCTCTGCAGCCCCTTTGCCCTTGGCAATTTCGGCAATGGCGGTGCCCAGGTCCACAGGGGAATTGGACGCATCGATCGAAACAGCCCGCCGGTAGTCGCTGCCGCTCAGGGTTTGCTGCTTGATCGAGTTGGCGTCCAGCTTGACCTCGCCCCTGGCCGATTGCAGGCGGGCACCGACCAACTGGGCGTTGCCGCCAACCTGCAAGGCGATGCCCTCGCTGCCTTTGAGCGTGGCCTGTTGGGCGACACTGTCGCGTTGCTCGTGGACCACCTCAAGTCGCAGGGTAGGGGAGAAGCCCGGATCAGCCTTGCTCAGGGCAGGGCCGGCTTTTTCGCCGACTTTGCCGCCTAGCGGCCCGGCCAGCGATGTAGCAGCGTTGACATAGCCTTGTGGGTTCTTTTCCTGACTGAGCCTGGCATCACCCTTGACGCTGAGGTTATTGACGCGGTCCATCAGGCTGGCCACACGCAGATCGCCCTCTATGGCACCTTCGATCCGCGCGGCGTCCAGGCTGACGCCTTCGAGGCTGGCATCGCCGCCGCTGTGCAGCGCGATGCGCTCGGCACGCAGGTTGCCGGCGTTCCAGGTGAGGTTGTCGCGCTTGTCCATGTCCACCTTCAGACGGCCATGCAGGCCCCGCGTGTCCAGTGCGCCACTGCTGGCGTTGAAACCGGCACCGGCGGTGATGTCGAGGTTATTGCGCAGTTCCTGGTTCGACGAGGCTTCAAGCCGCATGCCGCCGTTCATGGCATCGAGCACGATTTCCTTGGCGCTGGCTTGCAGCCCCTGGACCTGCAGGGCCTGCGCGTCGCGTGCGCTGCTGGTCACGCTGAGGCGACCGTTACTGGCAAACTGCGCGTCGATGGCCTGGCGCGCGTTCTCTTGCTGCTTGCCATTGCCAAAGTGGCCGCCTACGCCGCCGCCTTGCGTGGTGCCGGTCTTGGCGGCCAACTCCAGTCCACCGCCCAGCTTCGCGCCACTGGCCTCTTGTGTGGCGGTTGCCGCCTTGACCTGCAACTGGCCATCGCTGTGCAGCGTGATATCGCCGGTCGGGGCTTCGCGGCTACCGATGCGTGTGCCTTCGAGCGTCAAGTCGCCACGGCTGGTCAACACCACCTGGCCCTTGCTGTCGATCTGCGCCACCTGAGCTGTGCTGGTGGCCTGGTCATTGCGCGCATGATCCAGATAGCCGCGCCCATCGATACCGGTACTGCCGGGGCGGTTGCCGACCTTGGCCCAGGCATTGCCGTCCAGCTGGCTGGATTGGCGCGCTTCACGGTCAGTGGCTTGGACCAGTTCCAGCGTACCGTCGCTGTGCATGCGCACGTCGCCTTTGCCTCCATCGATACGTGTGCCTTCATAACGCCCATCGCTGCCCAACTGCACCTTGATACCCTGCTGGCCATACAGGGAGCCCGCCACAGCCGTACTGACAGTGCTCTGGCGATCCAGAGAACCGCCGTTGCCGGCCGCGCGCACGTTCAGGTCCTGACCGGTAGTGGTATCCAGCCGAGCATCTGCACCAACGGTCAGGTGCTGCTCGCGCTTGTGCTCGGTATTGGCCGCAGCCTGCATGTCATGGTGCTGCGCCTGAATGTCGAGCGTGCCCGCATTGGCTCGCCAGGCAGTGCCCTGATCCTTGAGGGTATCGACCTTGACCTGCACGCTGGCACCGGAAAGTTCGCTGACCTGGGCAAAGCCACGGCGCTGGTTTTCCAGGCGCTTGAGGTGCTCGACGGTCATGTCGGCGCCTACGCTGGGCGCCACCATCGCGTCTTCGGGCGAGGCCTGCTGAAAGCGAGCAGCTTCTTCACCTAGCACCAGACGCTCGATGGGCCGGGTGAGATCACGGTATTCCAGGCTCCCGCCGAGGCTGGCAGACCAGTCATCCTGGCGTTGGGTTTGCTCGGAGGTGTTCTGCACCGCACGGTTCTCCATATGGGTGGCGGTAACCTGCAACGTTTCGCCGGCGTTTACCCGCGCAGCCTCGGTCACCAGCTCGTCGCTACGCAACCGTACGTTGCCGCTTGCCTGCAGTTCGGTGCGCTGCATCTTCTGCTCACGGTTGGTCTGTACGCCACGCTGGTGGTGGCCATCGAACTGGCTACCTATCCGGTCGATCCCGCCAGTCACCGTGAGGCCGCCACCACTCTGGGTGGTGGTAGTGGTGGTTTCGTGGGTAGCCTGGGTGGTGCCCAACGTCACTTTGCGGGCATCAATGTCCAGGTCCCCGGCCAGGGCGTTGATGGTGGAGCCGGTGACCTGCACATCGGCATCGGATTTGACACTCACCAAAGCCCCCTTGAGCTGGCTACCCACGTTTTCGGTTTTCTGCTCCTGGCCAGTGCGGGTGACAACGTCATAGCCCACGCTGGCCTTGTACTGGCGAGAACCGGGCTTGTCGCCGTCGGCCTCCTTGGTCTGCCCGGCGCTGGCGGTGAAGGTGCGCTGCTGGTTTCGAACCTCGCGTTGCTCGGTCGCCTGCACGCCAGTGATTGCCACATTGCCCTTGGCTTCGAGGCCAAGATGACCGCCAGCGCTGACATTGGCGCCCTCGATACGCAAATCCTCGGCACTGACCAGGCGCAGGTTGCTCTGCGCCCCTACCTCACTGACCAGCACCGCTTCGTTGCGCTCAGTGCTGCGGCTGTCGCTGGCAATCAGGCCGAACAGCTTGCTGTCGCGTGCATGATCGGTCCGGGTGCTGGTGCCCTTGTCCGCCTCCACGGCCAGCGAGCCTTGCTGGCTGTGCAGCGTCGCATCCTGCAGGCCTATTACCGTGCTGCCTCTGACAGTGAGCTTGTCGGCTGTGACGGTCAGGATGCCATCGCTGGTGAGGGTGCTGCCTGCCAGGTTGCGGCCCTCTTTCTCGTTGCCTTTGTGATCGCCGAAGAACGTACCGGACACCAGGTCACCGCGATAATTACGGCGCGTACTCTGCTCCTGCAACTGCGTCGTGGCGATCATGCCCTCCTTGGCCATGATGGCCAGGTCGCCGCGGCTGTGTAGGGTGCTGCCCTGCACGTTCAGGTTGCCGGCCGTCTGCACCTGCATCTGCCCTGCGGTGAGCATGCTGCCCTGGGCGTGCTCGGTGAAAGTGTCCGTGTCGCTGTCACCGCGCCACAGGTCCTTGCGGTGACGGATCTTTTCCTGGATGGCCTGGCTGTCGATACCCGCCAGGATGTCCAGGTTGCCCCCGCTGTCCAGATTCAGCCCATTGCCCGCTTGCAAGGTGGCGGCGGTCATGCGCATGTCGCCGCCGGAGGTAAGCACGATGCTGTCGTCGGCCTCCAGGCGGGTGCCGTGCTGCTGGGTGTCGGTGGTCGTGGTGTCGCGGTCGTAGGTTTCGCGCGTGACGAACAGGAACTTCTTGCTCCATTGCTCGTTGTCATGCTTGACCCGCTCAAGGGCCTGGGCATCGAGGGTCAGGGCCTGACCCGCCCGGGCTTCGATGCGGGGTGCTTTGGCCTCTACGGTGCGCAGTACCAGATCGCCCTGTGCATCGAGCTTCAAGGGGCCTTGCCCGCTGTGCAGGACGGTTGGGCTGGCCGCCGTACCCAGCACGTCCAGGTTGCCCGCCGACGCCATTTCGATGCCATCCGTGGCACTGACCAGGGGGGCTCGTACCCGCACACCCGCACCTTCGGCAGTGCTCACCACGCGGATGCGCCCCGCCTGCATGGCACCGAACAGGCTGGCGTCGATGCTGGCCGGCGTGGCGGTACGGTGCTCGACCACCGCGCCGCTAGCGTGATCGATCCGGTTGCGACCAGCGGTGATGTCCAGGGTGGTCGCGGCCGCCAGCAGGCCTTGGCTGTCGATGCGCGGCGCAATCAACGCGAGGGCGCCGTCGGCATTGCTCTGGCCGCCGTCCAGCACCTGCAGGGTGCCGCTGGCGTCGAGGGTATTGAGGTACTTGAGCTGCTGCTGCTCGAACGCCGGGGTGCCTACCAGAAAGCCTGCACGCGTGGTGTTGATGAAGCTGCCGCCGTTGAGGGTGATGCCGTTGGGGTTGGCCAGGATGTAGTCGGCAGCACGGCCGAATATTTCCTGGGGGCCCTGGATCAGTGAGGCACTGCGGCTGACCACTTCGTTGAGGATGGTCGACGCTGCCTGCCCCTGGAACTGAGGGTTGGCGGCCAGGGCACCGGCCAGCTGCGATTGCCCAGCCTGGGTGGCGTTGTTCAGCACCAGGCCTGCACGGTCGACGTTGTACTGGTTGAACTGGTTGTGCGAGAGGCCGTTGGCATCGGGCGGGACGATCTCGATCACCGGGACACCGTGGCCGTTGTTGATGAGCGGGGTGCCACCAGGGCCGTTGACGGCGTCCAGACCGCCTTCGGCCAATGCGCTGGTAGAGCCGAGCACGATCAGAAAGATAGCCCAGCGCAAGGTGTCCGGCTGGATGCAAAGAGAGGGCGAGGATGTCTTCATGGTTTTTCTCATTGTTGTGGGTGAATCAAAGGGTCATCGACCAGTCCAGCACCCAGAAACCAGGCTCATTGGGCCGGCCTGGGTGGTCGCTGGCGTATAGCGCGCGCTGGTAGTCCAGGCGCAGTCGGCTGCCTGGCAGACTGAATTCCAGGCCGGCTGCCGCACCGGCCAGGCGCTGCGACGGTGAGCCAGCAGCGGTGCGGGTCCAGCCCAGGTCAAGGCCGATGTAGGGGCGCATGTGCAGCGGTGCGCCCCACGTTTGGGGCAGGGGGTAGCTGACTGTGTTTCGCCACACCGCGCTGGTGGCGCCGGAATAGGTCTGCAAGCGGAACCCGCGTACCGCCGAATCGTCGCTGACCAGCATTTGCTCAACGGCCGGCAGTGCATCCTGGCTGTACTGCCCGTTGAGTTCGCTCTGCCAGCGCCACGGCTGGCTGGCCGGGCCTTGGCCGATGTAGAGCAGGCTGGCGCGGTACTTCCTGAAGTCGGGCCGCAGACGCTGTGCGCCCAAGGGTGCGCGGTCGGCGCCGAGCATCGTGACGCCCTGCGTCACACCCAGATAGCCGCTCCACAGGCCATGTTGCAGCCACAGCAGGTTCAGCCCGGCTTCAAGGGAGGTGAGGGTAGGGCTCTGCTGCACGACGACCGCCCCGGCATTGCGATTGACCAACGCCTTACGGTCGAGCCGCAGTGAGGCGCTGAGCATCCCGCGTTGGCCACGCCACAGCACGCGCTCGGCGCTCAACCCTTGATAACGGCTCCGGCCATCTGCGCTCAGCCTGCCGCTGGGCAGCGGGGCCTGGTAGCGCAGTTCGCTTGCACTCAGGGCAAAGCTCCAGCGGCCGTAGGGGACGCTGTAGTAAAGCGAAACACCTTGGCTACGGCCCGGGCCACCCAGCACCGTATGCGTCAGTGAAAAGCGCAGGTCGTCATTGAGATGCAGCGGGCTGTCCACACCGATGCCTGCCGTCAGCCGGTGGCGCCCGGTAAAATCGCTGCCCCGGTTGTCGAACCGCGTATCGAAATGCCAGCGCCCCTCTGCCCGGCGCGGTTGGACCACGACGCGCGTACCGCCCTGCATTTGCCCTGGCAACAGGTCCACACCCATGTCGAAGGCACGCAGGCGGTTGAGCTGATCGAGCCCCTGCTCGACGTCTGGCAGGTACAGCGGGCGCCCCAGCAGGTCTGGAAAAGCACCGGACAAGGACAGGGGCAGCTCGGGGCCAGCCAACTCGATGGATTCGACGAAGCCCTCGACCAGCACGATTTGCAACGGGTGCCCGTCCTGGGGCAGCTGGCGCAGGTAAGGCCGGCTGGTCGGATAGCCGGCTTGCACGTACTGCTCGGTGATGGCCTTGAGCAGCGTGTTGATCTGGGCAACGCCCATGCACGGCATGACGTTCAGGCGCACGGTGGTGGCCAGGGCAGCGTCGTCCAAGTGGCGATTGCCGGCGACCTCGACACCTGCGACCTTCCAGCAGCGCGCCTGAGCGGGTGCGGCGACGGGAGCCTGGGAGGGCGTTGCCGTGTCGGCCTTGTCCTGCCAGCGTTCCAGGCGGCGTTGCTGTTGCTGGTGTTGCAGGTCCAGCTGATGGTCGCGTAATTGCCAGCTGGCAACGTCTGCCCTCGCCTCACCGCAGGCGAGCACCATCAGGATAAAGCAGACAGCCAACAACTGGCGCTTGAGGGGGATAGGACAGTGCACTTGAGCATCCCAGCAATGCGGTACGGACTTCGTACTCGATTGCGTGGATGCTAAAAGCCGTGGCATTTCCCTGGATGCCATCCCGTGCCTAAGACAATGTCAGGCAGGTTCCAGCGAACGGGTGGGCTCTTTCCTACAAAAACAGATGAATTGCGCTAGATCAGGGCCGAATCTCGATCATCGTGCCATCGCGCACCAGGTTCCAGACTTCCTGCATGTCGCGGTTACGCATGGCGATGCAGCCGTCTGTCCAGTCCAGGGTATGGAAGTACCACTCGGGGTATTCGTCGTTGATCGGCGTGCCGTGGATCATGATCATGCTGCCGGCCTTCACGCCTGCCTGGCTGGCCCGGGCCGCATCGCTGACGTTGGGGTAGTCGATGTGCATAGCCAGGTTGAAGCGCTCGCTCTGCTTGCGCCAGTCCAGCCAGTAGAAGCCTTCCGGAGTCTTCTTGTCGCCTTCGCGCTGCTTGGGGCCCTTGGGTTGCTTGCCCAGGGAAATGCGGTAGGTCTTGATCGGCTCGCCGCGGCTGATCAGTTGCAGGCGACGTTCGGACTTGATGACCAGTACCTTGTCGACCTGAGGCTGCACCGCCGGTTGCGCAGGCGAGCCCGCCTGCACTGCCGAGACCGGTTTGCGGATGATGGTTTCGGTGTAGGCCGCCTGGGACATCGAGGCAACGCCAAGGCAGAGGAGGGCAAGCAACCAGCGCATGTAGCAATATCCTGAAGGCTCTGTACCGGGTTATGCGAAAGGCACTCGACGATGGTCATCACCGGGCGGCATTTCGTGAACCCTAACGGGGGGTGGTCGATACGTTCATCGGCGGCAGGTATTCATGGCCTATGGGGAACTGCTGCTCGATTCGGTCGCGATAGTAGCATTCTAATGTCCGTGCCACGGTCCGGAAAGCCAGGGCGTCCCAGGGGATCTCATGCTCCTCGAACAGTCGCACTTCCAGGCTTTCAACGCCGACTGCAAACGCAAGGTCCGCCAGCTCGGCGCGGAAGAAGACATGTACCTGGTTGATGTGCGGCAGGTCGAACAGCTGGTACAACGTCATCGAGCCTACACGCGCGCAGGCTTCTTCGACGGTCTCGCGACGGGCGGCCTGGTCGAGCGTCTCGCCGTTTTCCATGAAGCCGGCAGGCAAGGTCCAGAAACCACGGCGCGGTTCAATGGCGCGGCGGCACAGCAGCACCTGGCTACCATGGGTGGGCAGCACGCCGGCTACCACGTTGGGATTCTGGTAGTGGATGGTGTGGCACGCGGGGCAAACGTACCGCAACCGTGTGTCGCCTTGGGGGATCTGCTCGATGACCGGCTGACCGCACGCACTGCAGAAATTCATGGAGGCTTCCTTTTGTCGTGGCCTATCTTGGCGTGGTGGCTCGGCCGCCGCAAGCAGCAGGGGTTGGGTGGCTGACGGCTTTCGTGCATCATGCAGGGCAGGCCTTGGATACGAGTGAGCGCGATGCTGGACGAGCTACTTCGCCGAATGAGCAACCACCAACCTGCAACCCTGGAATCGGATCGGCGGTTCCCGGAAGCGGCGGTACTCTTGCCCATTACCCGCAGCGAAGTGCCTGAGCTTGTGCTGACCTTGCGCGCCAAGGGGCTTTCGACCCATGGTGGCGAAGTCGCCTTCCCAGGTGGACGGCGCGATCCCGAAGACCCGAACCTGGTCTTCACCGCCCTGCGCGAGGCTGAAGAAGAAATTGGCCTGCCACCAGGGCTGGTAGAGGTTCTTGGCCCGCTCAGCCCCCTAATATCCCTGCATGGCCTGAAGGTCACGCCCTACGTCGGCGTCATTCCCGACTTCGTCGAATACCGCCCCAACGATGCCGAGATCGCGGCGGTATTCACCGTTCCCCTGGAGTTCTTCCGCCAGGACCCTCGCGACCATACCCACCGCATCGATTACCAGGGCCGCAGCTGGTATGTGCCCAGTTACCGCTACGGCGAATACAAGATCTGGGGGCTGTCGGCGATCATGATCGTCGAACTGGTCAACCTGTTGTTCGACGCCGGTATCTCCCTGCACCGTCCCCCTGAGCGTCCTACCGACAAACGAGCAGGGCCCACCCTGCCATCGGCATCCCAGCCTGAGGAGCAACCATGAAATATCGCCTGGGCGACCTGCGGGTCGAGACTCATCCCACCAGTTGGGCTGCACCCAACGCCACGCTCATCGGCAATGTCCGTCTCCAGGCCCATGCCAGCGTCTGGTTTGGCGCTGTGCTGCGTGGTGACAACGAGCTGATCGACATCGGTGAAGGCAGCAACGTGCAGGACGGCACCGTGATGCATACCGACATGGGCTCGCCCCTGACCTTGGGTAAAGGCGTGACCGTTGGGCATAACGCCATGCTTCATGGCTGCACGGTGGGCGACTACAGCCTGATCGGCATCAACGCGGTCGTGCTCAATGGTGCACGTATCGGCAAGCACTGCATCATCGGCGCCAATGCCCTGATCGCCGAGGGCAAGGAGATTCCCGATGGTTCGCTGGTCATGGGCTCGCCCGGCAAGGTCGTGCGCGAGCTGACCGAACAACAGAAGCGCATGCTTGAGGCCAGCGCGGCGCACTATGTCCATAACGCCCAGCGCTACGGCAAGGAGCTGGTGCCCGACGATGAGTGAGGTAAACGAGCGCCCGGTGGCGTCCCCCTGCGTCAACATCTGTGCCCTTGATGAGCAGGATATCTGTACCGGCTGCCAGCGCAGCGTGGCAGAGATAGGCCAATGGGGCCGTATGAGCAATGATGAGCGACGCGGTGTGCTCAGGCGTTGCCATGAGCGCGCCACCGAAGCCGGGCTGGTGCTCTAGCGGTACTGCGGTTGCCTCCCAGGGCGGGCGACGGTAATCTGTGCCGCTTGCCCAAAGACTACCCGCCATGCTCTTTCTGATTGCCTATATCAGCAGTGTCGTGCTGATCAACTACGCCTTCTCCAGCGCCCCGCACCTGGACGTCATCTGGTCCGCCTGGGGTGGCCTGGTCTTCATCCTGCGCGACATGGTGCAGACCCGCTTCGGGCATGGGGCGCTGGTGGCCATGCTGGCGGCTCTGGTGCTGTCCTACGTCACCTCCGAGCCTGCCATCGCCCTGGCCAGCGCCACGGCGTTCTTCGTCTCCGAGCTGATCGACTGGCTGGTCTTCAGCGTCACCCGGCGGCCCCTGCGCGACCGGCTGTGGTTGAGCTCGGCATTAAGCATTCCGGTCGATACGTTCATCTTCTTCGGCATGATCGGTGCGCTCACACCGATGGTGATCGGCACCGCCATGGCGTCGAAGTTCGCCGGTGTCACGGCCGTCTGGCTGGCCATGGCATTTCGCGCCCGACGGGCTGCCGTGGCGGGCTGATGGTGTAGAATAGCGGTCCTTTTTCAGCGGGTGGTGCCGAGCCAGGCGCGGCCCCGGATGCCTTCGAGGACCTGAAATGACCCGTATCGGAACTCCCCTGTCGCCCACCGCGACCCGTGTACTGCTCTGTGGCTGTGGCGAGTTGGGCAAGGAAGTGGTGATCGAGCTCCAGCGCCTGGGCGTGGAAGTGATTGCCGTTGACCGCTACGCCGACGCGCCGGCCATGCAGGTTGCCCACCGCAGCCACGTGGTCAACATGCTCGATGGGGTGGCGCTGCGCGCTGTCATCGAGGCCGAGAAGCCGCACTACATCGTGCCGGAAATCGAAGCCATCGCCACCGCCACGCTGGTGGAACTGGAAAGCGAAGGTTTCAACGTGGTGCCCACTGCACGCGCCACGCAACTGACCATGAACCGTGAAGGCATTCGTCGTCTGGCTGCCGAAGAATTGGACCTGCCCACCTCGCCCTACCACTTTGCCGACACCTACGAAGACTATGCCGAGGCTGTCGCCGATGTCGGCTACCCTTGCGTGGTCAAGCCGGTGATGAGCTCGTCCGGCAAGGGGCAGAGCCTGCTGCGCAGCGATGCCGACCTGCAGAGCGCGTGGGCCTACGCACAGGAAGGTGGGCGCGCCGGCAAGGGGCGGGTGATTGTCGAAGGTTTCATCGATTTCGATTACGAGATCACCCTGCTGACCGTGCGTCACGTCGGGGGCACCACTTTCCTCGAACCGGTTGGGCACCGTCAGGAAAAAGGCGACTACCAGGAGTCCTGGCAGCCGCAGGCCATGACCCCCAAGGCGCTGGCCGAGTCGCAGCGGGTGGCCAAGGCGGTCACCGATGCCCTGGGCGGGCGTGGGCTGTTCGGTGTGGAGTTGTTCGTCAAGGGCGATCAGGTCTGGTTCAGCGAAGTGTCGCCACGCCCGCACGACACCGGCCTTGTTACCCTGATCTCCCAGGACCTGTCGCAGTTCGCCCTGCATGCCCGCGCCATTCTCGGGTTGCCAATCCCGGTGGTGCGTCAGTTCGGTCCTAGTGCTTCGGCCGTTATCCTGCCGCAGGGGCACTCACAGCAGACCGCCTTCGCCAATCTCGGCGCTGCGCTGAGCGAACCGGATACCGCTATTCGCCTGTTCGGCAAGCCTGAGATCAGCGGCACTCGTCGTATGGGCGTTTGCCTGGCCCGTGACGAATCCATCGAAGCGGCGCGCGCCAAGGCGACCCGTGCGGCCCAGGCCGTGGAAGTAGAGTTCTGATAGACCCGTCGGGGCCGCTCAGGCAGCCCCGACAGTCCTGCTATGAAGTCGCTGAGCGTCCTAAAGCTCGGTATTGCGCGTCTCCTTCAGGCACAGTACGGCGATCAGGCTGATCACGGCCGCCGCCGAGACATATCCGCCTACCCAGCTCAGGCCGCCCATGCTCACCAGCTTCTGAGCGAAGAACGGCGCTGCCGATGCGCCAACAATACCGCCCAGGTTATAGGCTGCCGAAGCGCCGGTATAACGCACATGGGTCGGGAACAGCTCTGGCAGCAAGGCGCCCATTGGCGCGAAGGTCACGCCCATCAGGAACAACTCGATGGCCAGGAACAGTGCCACGCCGGTGGTCGAGCCCGAGGTCAGCAGCGGTTCCATGGTAAAACCTGACGCCACGGCCAGCAGGCCGCCGACGATCAGCACAGGCTTGCGTCCGTAGCGATCGCTGAGCCAGGCCGACAGCGGCGTCGCCAAGGCCATGAACACCACCGCAAAGCACAACAGCCCCAGGAACGTTTCACGGCTGTAGCCCAGCGTGCTTACGCCGTAGCTCAAGGAGAAGACGGTGGAAATGTAGAACAGCGCATAGCACACCACCATGGCTGCGGCACCCAGCAGGGTCGGGCGCCAATGCCTGGCGAACAGGTCCACCACCGGCAGCTTCACGCGCTCCTGGCGGGCCACCGCCTTGGCGAACACCGGGCTTTCCTCAAGCTTCAGGCGCACATACAGCCCCACCAGCACCAGGGCGGCGCTGAGCAGAAACGGTATGCGCCAGCCCCACTGGCGGAACTGTTCGTCGCTGAGCGTCAGTGCCAAGGTAAGGAACAGGCCATTGGCTGCCAGAAACCCGATCGAAGGGCCCAGTTGCGGGAACATGCCGAACCACGCCCGTTTACCGTGGGGCGCATTTTCGGTGGCCAGCAGGGCCGCACCGCCCCATTCGCCGCCCAGCCCCAGCCCTTGGCCAAAACGCAATAGGCAAAGGATGATCGGTGCCCACACGCCAATGCTGTCATACCCCGGTAAAACGCCGATGGCGGTGGTGGAAACACCCATCAACAGCAGCGAGGCAACCAGCGTGGACTTGCGTCCGATGCGGTCGCCGAAGTGACCGAACAGCGCAGAGCCCAGTGGCCTGGCCAGAAAGGCGATGCCAAAGGTCAGGAAGGCCGCCAGCATCTGGGCAGTGCCGGACCCGGACGGGAAGAACACCGGCCCGATGACCAGGGCGGCCGCCGTGGCGTAGACATAGAAATCGTAGAACTCGATGGCGGTGCCGATGAAGCTGGCAGTGGCAACCCGCGCGGGCGAGTTGACCGGCGCGGCAGGTGCGCCGGCGTAGGTGCTGGTTGTCATTGAAGGTCCCTGGCGGTCTGGGGCAACGCCACGGTGCTCTGTCGGCCTGCAACGGACACACCGATTGCAGCCGCCCGAACAATGGTTCCCATGGCGCTGGCGCGATTGTTGTTGTGTTCGCCTGGCTGACGATAGCCCAAGGGGATAGGGGCGGGCGGACACTGCTCAGGGTGGTGAAGCAGGACCGCAGGGCGTTTCAGCGAAGCGGACTGACCGTGGAGCGCCGAGTGCGGGTAGCAGGCGGGACGGCAGGGCTGGGTAAGCGTTGCCCGAGTATAGCTATCGGGTTGCCGTCCATACCAGTACCTTGCTGGCGCAATTGTCTTCAGTTTCAAGGATTTCCAGGCGATAGCGGCCGATTTTCAGGCACACCGCACTTTCCGGGATGCTTTCCAGCGCTTCGGTCACCAGGCCGTTAAGGGTCTTAGGCCCGCCATCGCACGGCAGATGCCAGCCCAGGCTACGGTTGATCTCCCGCAGCGAGGCCGTGCCATCGATGACATAGGTACCGTCAGGCTGCTTGTGGACATGGGGGTTGCCCAGGCTCTGGTCATCTTCGAACTCGCCGACGATTTCCTCGAGGATGTCCTCCAAGGTGACGATCCCCAGTACTTCACCGTACTCATCTACCACCACGCCCAGGCGCCGCTGCTGCTTGTGGAAATTGAGCAACTGCAGGTTCAAGGGCGTGCTTTCGGGCACGAAATAGGGCTCGTAGCACGCCTGGCGCAGAGCTTCGAGGGTCAGTGCGGCCTGGGGCAACAAGTGGCTGATCAGCTTGGTGTTGAGGATGGCTTCGACCTGGTTGATGTCGCTGTGGTACACCGGCAAGCGGGTGTGACGGCTGACGATCAGTTGCTCGATGATGCGCTCGATCGGCTCGTCGAGGTTGATGCCATCGACCTCGTTGCGCGGCACCAGAATGTCGTTGACGGTGATCTTGTCCAGGGACTGGATGCCGTCGAGCAACCCCCGTCGTGGGGTTTCCGGGTGCTCGTCGTCCTCGAAATCGTCGGCTTGCTCGGGGTGCAGGGCGACTGCGGCAGGCTGCTTGCGCAGTGGGCGTAGTAACAGCTTGGCGCAGCCGTCGAGTATACCGGCCAGCGGTTGCAGCAGTACCAGTGGAGGCTTGAGCAGCGCACCCAGGCTGACGAAGACCTGTGGGTTGCGTCTGGCCAGGCGACGAGGCAGGTACTCGGCGAACACCAAAAGAGCAGCAGCGGCAGCCAGGCCTGCCTGCCACAGGCCAGCGTCACCACCGTGACGCAGCCCGATCAGGCAGGCCAGCGCCAGTACCAGCCATTTGCCCAGGCTGGCGCCCAGGACCAGGGCAGGGCCCGAAAGCTTGGGTTGGCTGTCCTTCTCGCCGCCCGACACCATCGTGTGCAGGCGTGCGGTCTCGATGGCGGTGAGCAGTGCAGACCACAGCAGGGCAATTGCCGAGGTGCCGAGAAGCGGTGCGTACGGCAGGATGTTCATGAAAGGCCGTCAGATGTGCAGAATGAATTCGCGAACCAGCTTGCTGCCGAAATAGGCCAGCATCAGCAGGCAGAAGCCTGCCAAGGTCCAGCGGATGGCCTTGTGGCCCCGCCAACCCAGGCGGGTACGCCCCCACAACAGTACGCTGAACACGACCCAGGCCACGCAAGCCAGCAACGTCTTGTGCACCAGGTGCTGGGCGAACAGGTTGTCGAGGAACAGCCAGCCGGACACCAGCGACAGCGACAGCAGGCACCAGCCTGCCCAGAGGAAACCGAACAGCAGGCTTTCCATGGTTTGCAGTGGCGGGAAGTTTCGAATCAGGCCAGAGGGGTGCTTGTGCTTGAGTTGATGGTCCTGCACCAGCAACAGCAACGACTGGAACACGGCGATGGTGAACAGGCCGTAGGCCAGGATCGACAGAAGGATGTGAGCAAGGATGCCCGGTTCCTCATCGATCAGCGGCACGGTGCCGGGCGGCGCGAATTGGGCCAGCAGCGCGGTGACCGCACCGAGTGGGAACAATAGCACCAGCAGGTTCTCCACAGGGATGCGCAGGCATGCCAGCAAGGTCAGGGCGATGACGGCTACGGCGATCAGGCTGGCGGCACTGAAGAAATCCAGGCTCAGGCCAAGCGGGGTGATCAGCTGAAAGAACAGCGCACCGCCCTGGGCTATCACCGCAATGGTGCCCAACAGACCGGGGAGCCGTTTGTCGATCTTGCGGCCCTTGGCCAGGGATGAACCCTGGTAGACGGCTGCGACGATGTAGAGCGCAGCGGCAATCAGGTTGGGGATGAGGCTGGGAGAGGAGACCATAAGTCCTGGTGGGCGAGCCTTAAAGAGACAGAGTTTGGCATAAACCGCGCCGCTCTAGGAAGACTGACGGGCGCGCAAGGCGGCGGCGGTGCAGGCACCGGGCAAACCCCGTCGCGACCGGCGAGTGCCGCTTAAGGTGTGCGCGGTCGCTTCACTTCGCTATAATCGCCGCCTTGCTGTGCCTGGCGGGTGTGCATTTCCCCGCGGGCGCCTGACAACCTCGGCTTTTACTGGGCCAGAAAGGATCATCATGTTCGAAAACCTGACCGACCGCCTGTCACAGACGCTGCGCCATGTCACCGGCAAGGCCAAGCTGACCGAAGACAACATCAAGGACACGCTGCGCGAAGTGCGCATGGCCCTGCTCGAGGCCGACGTTGCCCTGCCGGTGGTGAAGGATTTCGTCAACAGCGTCAAGGAACGTGCCGTCGGCACCGAAGTGTCGCGCAGCCTCACCCCAGGCCAGGCCTTCGTCAAGATCGTCCAGGCCGAACTCGAAAGCCTCATGGGTGCGGCCAACGAAGATCTGGCGCTCAATGCCGCCCCGCCTGCCGTGGTGCTGATGGCCGGCCTGCAAGGTGCGGGCAAGACCACCACTGCCGGCAAGCTGGCGCGCTTCCTTAAAGAGCGCAAGAAAAAGAGCGTGATGGTGGTGTCTGCCGACGTCTATCGTCCGGCGGCTATCAAGCAGCTCGAGACCCTGGCCAACGACATCGGCGTCACCTTTTTCCCGTCTGACATCAGCCAGAAGCCGGTCGCCATCGCCGAAGCCGCCATCCGCGAAGCCAAACTCAAGTTCATCGATGTGGTGATCGTCGATACCGCAGGCCGTCTGCACATCGACGCCGACATGATGGATGAGATCAAGGCCCTGCACGCCGCGGTCAAGCCCATCGAAACGCTGTTCGTGGTCGATGCCATGACCGGTCAGGACGCCGCCAACACCGCCAAGGCGTTCGGCGAAGCCCTGCCGTTGACCGGCGTTGTGCTGACCAAGGTCGATGGTGATGCGCGTGGCGGTGCGGCGCTGTCGGTGCGCGCCATCACCGGCAAGCCGATCAAGTTCATCGGCATGGGCGAGAAGAGCGAAGCGCTCGAACCGTTCCACCCCGACCGGGTGGCCTCGCGCATCCTGGGCATGGGCGACGTGCTCAGCCTGATCGAGCAGGCCGAGCAGACCATCGACAAGGCCAAAGCCGACAAACTCGCCAAGAAACTGAAGAAAGGCAAGGGCTTCGACCTCGAGGACTTCCGTGACCAGCTTCAGCAGATGAAGAACATGGGCGGCCTGGGCGGGCTGATGGACAAGCTGCCGAGCATTGGCGGCGTTAACCTGTCGCAGATGGGCAATGCCCAAGGCGCCGCCGAGAAGCAGTTCAAGCAGATGGAGGCGATCATCAACTCCATGACCCCGGCCGAGCGCCGCGATCCCGACCTGATCAGCGGCTCGCGCAAACGCCGCATCGCCTTGGGTTCCGGCACTCAGGTGCAGGACATCGGCCGGCTGATCAAGCAGCACAAGCAGATGCAGAAAATGATGAAGAAGTTCTCCAGCAAGGGCGGCATGGCCAAGATGATGCGTGGGCTCGGCGGCATGCTGCCGGGCGGTGGCATGCCCAAGCTGTGAAGTTTTCCGGGGCAGGTCATTTTTGGCCGGCCCCTCACCCCGCGCAAGCGGGACAACGGTCGCGATTTTCGCGGCTTACGCAGCAAGTCTGGACGGTCGGGCAAGTGCCGACCGAAAAAGTCATTTGCAAATGTCCGTGTATTCCTTGAGAATATGCGGCCTTTTGGGCACCCGTGTGCCTATTTGGCATTCAGATTTGCAGTACCAACTGCAGCACCGACTATAGGAACGATGTTCACATGGTAACCATTCGTCTGGCCCGTGGCGGCTCGAAAAAGCGCCCTTTCTACCACCTGACCGTGACCAACTCGCGTAACGCCCGTGACGGCCGTTTCGTTGAGCGCGTAGGTTTCTTCAACCCGATCGCTGCTGGCGCCGAAGTTAAGCTGTCGGTCAACCAAGAGCGCGTCACCTACTGGCTGAGCCAGGGTGCACAGCCGTCTGAGCGTGTTGCTCAGCTGCTGAAGGACGCTGCCAAGGCTGCCGCCTGAGCAATATGAACGCGACGCCAGAAAAGGCTGACGACCTCATCGTCGTTGGCAAGATTTTTTCGGTTCACGGCGTTCGCGGCGAGGTGAAGGTGTATTCCTTTACCGATCCGATTGAAAACCTGTTGGATTATCCAAGCTGGACGCTTCGGCACGAAGGCAAGGTAAAGCAGGTCGAGCTGGTCAGCGGTCGTGGCTCCCAAAAGGGCCTGGTCGTAAAACTGAAAGGTCTCGAGGATCGTGACGAAGCCCGTCTTCTGAGCGGTTACGAAATCTGCATTGCGCGGAGCCTTTTGCCCAACCTGGCCGCCGATGAGTACTACTGGTACCAGTTGGTAGGTCTGAAGGTCATCAACCAGGACGAACACCTGTTCGGCAAGGTCGATCACCTGTTGGAGACCGGTGCGAACGATGTAATGGTGGTCAAGCCGTGTGCAGGCAGCCTGGATGATCGCGAGCGTTTGTTGCCCTACACGGCGCAATGCGTGCTCGATATCGACCTGGATGCAGGCGTGATGCGGGTTGAGTGGGACGCGGACTTCTAACCGATGGGTAACCTTCGCGTAGACGTCATCACGTTGTTCCCCGAGATGTTTTCGGCCATCACGGAGTACGGCATTACCAGCCGCGCGGTGAAACAGGGGTTGCTCCAGGTAACGTGCTGGAACCCGCGGGACTACACCACAGATCGTCACCATACGGTAGATGATCGGCCGTTTGGCGGTGGTCCTGGCATGGTGATGAAAATCAAGCCTCTGGAAGATGCCCTGGTCAACGCCAGGCAGGCAACCGGAGCTGCGGCGAAGGTGATCTACCTCTCGCCACAAGGCCGCAAGCTGACTCAGCAGGCGGTCAAAGGCCTGGCCGAACAGGAATCATTGATCCTGATCGCCGGTCGTTATGAAGGCATCGACGAGCGTTTCATTGAAGCTCATGTCGATGAGGAGTGGTCGATTGGCGACTATGTGCTTTCCGGTGGCGAGCTACCGGCCATGGTACTGATCGATGCGGTTACACGGCTGCTGCCCGGAGCTTTAGGGCATGTGGACTCGGCGGAGGAAGATTCTTTCACCGATGGTCTGCTTGATTGCCCGCACTACACCCGACCTGAGGTGTATGCGGATCAGCGTGTTCCCGACGTGTTGCTCAGTGGCAACCATGCACACATCCGGCGTTGGAGAATGAAGCAGTCCCTTGGTAGGACCTTCGAACGACGCGCCGATCTTCTGGAAAGTCGCTCGCTTTCTGGAGAAGAGAAGAAGCTGCTCGAGGAATACCTCCGCGAGCGGGACGATAGTTAAACGTATCGATGGTGGATCACGATCCATCTTAGGAGCACAGCATGACCAACAAGATCATCCAGCAGCTCGAAGCCGAGCAGATGAGCAAGGAAATCCCGACCTTCGCACCCGGCGACACCGTTGTCGTCCAGGTTAAAGTGAAGGAAGGTGAGCGTTCCCGTCTGCAGGCGTTCGAAGGCGTCGTTATCGCCAAGCGCAACCGTGGTCTGAACAGCGCCTTCACCGTGCGCAAGATCTCCAGCGGCGTTGGTGTAGAGCGTACCTTCCAGACCTTCAGCCCACAGATCGACAGCCTGGCCGTGAAACGTCGTGGTGACGTGCGTAAAGCCAAGCTGTACTACCTGCGCGATCTGTCCGGCAAAGCCGCTCGCATCAAGGAAAAACTGTCCTGAGTACAGTTTGCCCGGCGACCCAGGTCGCCTAGCGAGAAAGAAGCAGCCTTCGGGCTGCTTTTTTGCGTTTTGAACTCCGTACAGGTGACAGCCATGACCACCCGAGACCAGGAAATCCAGCGCCGCACCGAGCTTTCGGTCACCCGCGTGACCAAGGCGGTGTTCCCCAACACCACCAACCATCACAACACCTTGTTCGGTGGCACGGCCCTGGCATGGATGGACGAAGTGTCCTTCATCGCGGCCACGCGTTTCTGCCGCTTGCCATTGGTGACCGTTTCCACCGATCGCATCGACTTCAAGCACCCAATCCCGGCGGGCTCGATCGTCGAGCTGGTGGGTACGGTAATCAAGGTAGGCAACACGAGCTTGCAGGTACAGGTGGATGTCTTCGTCGAAAACATGTACCTCGATGGCCGAGAGCGGGCGATTCACGGCGTCTTCAGTTTCGTTGCCATCGACGAAGACAAGCGCCCGGTGCCGGTGCTGGAAGCATCGAAACCCCAAAAGTGAACGGATGTCCAACATTTGGGGCGCAGCTCAAAAGCTGGGGCCGCTGCGC
>NZ_JBICKP010000060.1:0-131808 GCF_043104335.1 Pseudomonas sp. WSY_20 | reverse complement strand
GTGCCGCGATGGGCCGCAGCGCGGCCCCGGCATTATGCGCTGCGAAGCTAAGATCCTGGGGCTACTGCGCAGGCAATTGCAGCCAGTCCAACGCTCCGGCGGAGCCGGTCGTGGGCTTGAGTAATCCAGAGTCAAATGAAAGATCGCCAGTGCTTCACAATCTCCGAGGTGGAATGGTCCGGTCAGGGCACCGGACTGGCCGCAATGGGCTGCGAAGCAGCCCTGCGTGAACAGCGTGACCGCATCAGCGGCCTTGTCGGTTGCTACTGGTCTTACAGCCCATCGAGCAGGTCGGACATGTCGTCGGCGTGCTCTTCTTCCTGCGCCAGAATGTCTTCGAAAATGCGGCGGGTGGTCGGGTCCTTGTCGCCGATGTACTGGATGATCTCGCGGTAGCTGTCGATGGCGATACGCTCGGCCACCAGGTCTTCCAGGACCATTTCCTTGAGGGTTGCACCTGCCACGTACTGGGCGTGGGAGTTCTTGCTCAGGTTATCCGGGTTGAAGTCTGGCTCACCGCCCAGCTGCACGATACGCTCGGCCAGCTTGTCGGCGTGTTCGGATTCCTGGTTGGCATGCTCCAGGAATTCTTCGGCAGCCACGCTGGCCTTGACGCCAGAAGCCATGAAGTAGTGACGCTTGTAGCGCAGGGTGCAGACCAGTTCGGTGGCCAGCGAATCGTTGAGCAGCTTGATGATGCGCTCGCGATCGGCATTGTAGCCTTCGGTCACGGCACCGTTTTCCACATGTTCGCGCGCACGCTGGCGCAAGGTCTGAATGTCGGTCATTTCAGTCGTGTTCATGTTTCATCTCCAAAAAGCATCAGGTAGTCGTAGTCAGGTAGCGGAAGCCTTACGCGCCTTTGACGGCCTCGCGGTCTTCTTCACGTTGTTTGCAGGTCTTGAAACCCTTGGCATCCACATGGCCGGTGGCATCGAAGCGCACGTAGTACGGCTGCTGCTTGCCGTCGCGGTTGAGGATGTAGTCGTTGCAGGTACCGCCATTGGGCAGGTCGATGACGTTGGACGGGCTGCCGCCGATGGCGATGACGCGCTGCATGGTCATGCCATTTTCGACCTGCTTGACCAGGGGCTCGTTGCGGTAGGTCACATAGTCCACCGGGTTTTCCGGGCGGCTGCCGCATGCCGTCAGGGTGGCGCTGGCCAGAAGGATTGCCAGAGTCTGCTTGAACATCGTCCCGCTCCTTGCACAAAAGGGTATGTGCAGGTTTTGAACCTCACGCAGCGCCAGGAGTTCGATCGAGGTAGCCAATTGCCTGCGTGCAAAAAGGTTGTCGTGCACTTGATGACGAAACGGGCCTCGCGTCAGCGCTTGTCTACACTGCAAATGTCACCGTGCGTTGGGCGCGGGCTCAGGAGAACACGACATGAAACGGCTGCACATTCTGTTAGTGATGGTTGCGCTGTTGTTCAGCGCCCAAGGTTTCGCGGCAAATACCACCCAGCAGGAAAAGATGAAAACGTGCAATGCAGATGCCACGGCGCAATCGCTCAAGGGCGACGCCCGCAAGGCCTTCATGAGTACGTGCCTGAAGAAACAGGTGCCACAGACCCAGCAGGAGAAGATGAAGGCGTGCAATGCCGACGCCACCGCCAAGGTGCTCAAGGGTGATGAGCGCAAGGCCTTCATGAGTGAGTGCCTGAAGAAGAAATGATCGGTGCCTATGCCTGCAGGCATAACGCTGGCAGACTGCGGATCTTCTTCGTTGGCTGCCGCTGAGGCTGTATGACCTTCACCCCCCGCCAAGTCACCCTGGCCAGTTTGATTATCGTGTTCGCAGGCTTGCTGTTGGCGTTGCCGTTGAAGCTGCTGCCCAGTCTGCTGGCAGGCCTGCTGGTGTTCGAACTGGTCAACATGCTCACGCCGCGCCTGCAGCCATTGATTGCCGGGCAGCGTGCGCGCTGGCTGGCAGTGGCGCTGCTGGGCACATTGGTGGTGATCAGCCTGGCGCTGCTGATCGCCGGGGCGTTCAGCTTCTTGTTGCATGAAGCGGAAAATCCTGGCGCTTCGCTGGACAAGTTCATGGCGTTGGTTGAGCGAGCGCGCGGGCAGTTGCCGCCGTTCATCGAGGGCTATTTGCCGGCCAGTGCTGCTGAGTTCAAGGTGGCGATCGGCGACTGGATCAAGAGCCATCTCAGTGATTTGCAACTGGTGGGCAAGGGCATGGCCCACATGTTCGTGACCTTGCTGATCGGCATGATCCTGGGGGCTATCGTCGCCCTGCAGCGCATACCCGACATCTCCCGGCGCAAACCTCTGGCAGCCGCCCTGTTCGAGCGCCTGAGCCTGCTGGTACAGGCGTTTCGCAACATCGTTTTCGCCCAGATCAAGATTTCCCTGCTCAACACCGCCTTCACTGGCATCTTTCTGGCCGTGGTGTTGCCGTTGTTCGGCGTGCACCTGCCGCTGACCAAGACCTTGATCGTGCTGACGTTCCTGTTGGGTCTGCTACCGGTCATCGGCAACCTCATGTCCAACACGCTGATCACCATCGTCGGGTTGTCATTGTCGGTGTGGGTGGCGGCGGCGGCGTTGGTCTACCTGATCGTGATCCACAAGGTGGAGTACTTCCTCAACGCCAAGATCGTCGGTGGTCAGATCAGGGCCAAGGCCTGGGAACTGCTGTTGGCCATGCTGGTGTTCGAAGCGGCGTTCGGCCTGCCGGGGGTGGTGGCAGGGCCGGTCTATTACGCTTATCTCAAGAGCGAGCTGCGCAGGATGGAGCTGGTTTGAAGGCGGCCACGGCGGGCCTGCTCAGGACATAACAAGGCCGGCGCAGGCTTGGTCAGGCGGTTACAGCCAGCGCTACCGTCAACGAGGGGCGACACAGGCGCCCCTTACCCCGTCGTTTCGTCACGCGCCATAACGCTTGCGTGCCTCAATGGCCAGCCCACTGCCGATGCTGCCAAAGATATTGCCTTCCACGTGACGGGCATTGGGCAACATCGCCGCCACACTGTTGCGCAGGGCTGGAATGCCGCTGGAGCCGCCCGTGAAGAAGACCGTGTTGACCTGGCCCTGGCTGACCCCGGCCTTGGCCAGCAAGTCCGTGACACTGGCCCGCACCCGTTCCAACAGGCTTTCGATGGCCGTCTCGAACAGGTTGCGAGACAGGTCCACGCCAAGGCCTGGTTCGATGCGGCCGAGGTCGACGTGACGACTCGGCTGCTCGGTCAATTCGATCTTGCTGGCTTCCACTTCCATGGCCAGCCAATGCCCGGCGCGCTCCTCAATGAGTTTGAACAGCCGATCAACGCCAAGGGTGTCCTCGATGTCGTAGCGCATGTTGCCCAGCGCCAACTGCGACTTCTGTGAGTACAGCGCGTTGATCGTATGCCAGGTGGCCAGGTTGAGGTGATAGCTGGTTGGCATCAAGGCACCGCTTTTCATGCGGCTGCCATATCCGAACAGCGGCATCACCCCTTGCAGGCTCAGCTGCTTGTCGAAGTCCGTACCGCCGATGTGTACGCCACCGGTTGCGAGGATGTCGCTCTGGCGCTCGGCCACCGCGTGCCGCTCCGGCGACAGGCGAATAAGGGTGAAGTCGGACGTACCGCCGCCGATGTCGACGATCAGCACCAGTTCTTCACGGCTGATGCCTGACTCGTAGTCGAACGCCGCGGCGATGGGCTCGTACTGGAACGATACGTCCTTGAAGCCGATCTTGCGTGCCACCTCGGCCAGCGTGTCCTCGGCTTCCTGGTCGGCTGCCGGGTCCTCGTCGACGAAGAATACCGGGCGGCCAAGTACCACCTGGTCGAACTCACGCCCGGCCTCAGCCTGCGCGCGGTTTTTCAGCTCACCGATGAACATCCCCAGCAGGTCCTTGAACGGCAGTGCGCTGCCCAGCACGCTGGTGTCGTGCTTGATCAGCTTGGACCCGAGCAGGCTCTTGAGCGATCGCATCAAGCGCCCTTCGTAACCTTCGAGGTATTCGTGCAGGGCCAGCCGGCCATAGACAGGGCGGCGCTCCTCGATGTTGAAGAACACCACCGAGGGCAAGGTGATCTTGCCGTCTTCCAGGGCAATCAGCGATTCCATGCCCGGACGGTGCCAGCCAACCGTCGAGTTGGAGGTGCCAAAGTCGATGCCAAGGGCGCGGGCCGGGGATACGTCGGACATGGGAAAAGGCTTCCGGAGGCAAAACGGCCGCGCAGTGTATGCCAGCTGGCGACAGAATCAAGACCGGTCGTCTGCCATGGAGCAACCCCAAGCGGGCCTTGAAAGGCTATGCTTGATCCCTATCTTCTCCAGCAACACGCACATTCACACTGGTGATCCCTAGATGGACTTCAAAGACTACTACAAGATACTTGGCGTAGAGCCCACGGCGGACGATAAGGCGATCAAGGCCGCGTACCGCAAGCTGGCCCGCAAGTATCACCCTGATGTCAGCAAAGAGCGCGACGCCGAAGACAAATTCAAGGAAGCCAACGAGGCCTACGAAGTGCTGGGCGACGCGCAGAAACGCGCCGAATTCGATGAAATCCGCAAGTACGGCGGCCAGCATGGCAGGCCGTTCCAGGCACCGCCGGGCTGGGAAAGCCGAGGCGGGGCCGGGGGTGGTTTCGAGAGTGGCGATTTTTCGGACTTTTTCAGCTCGATGTTCGGCGGTCGTGGAGGCAACCCGTTCGGGGGTGCCCGTCAACAACAGCGCAGTGCCGGCAGGCGAGGGCAGGACGTGGAGCTTGAACTGGCGGTATTTCTGGAAGAAACCCTGAGCAAAGAGTCCAAGCAGATCAGCTTCCAGGTACCGCAAACCAATGCCATGGGCCAGCGCACCGGGTTCACCACCAAGACCCTGAACGTGAAGATCCCGGCCGGCGTGACCGATGGCGAGCGCATTCGCCTCAAGGGCCAGGGTGCCCCGGGAATCGGTGGCGGTGCCAATGGCGATTTGTTCCTGACCATCCGCATGGCCCCGCACCCGCTGTTCGACGTCGAAGGGCACGACCTGATCATCACCGTGCCGCTGGCACCCTGGGAAGCGGCCCTGGGCACCAAGGTGGCGGTACCTACGCTCGAAGGCAGGATCAACCTGACCATCCGCCCCGACAGCCAGAGCGGGCAGCGCCTGCGGGTGCCAGGCAAGGGCCTGGCCGACAAGCAGGGCCAGCGCGGTAACCTCTATGCACAGCTCAAGGTCGTCATGCCGACCACCTCTGACGAATCTACCCGAGAACTGTGGGCCAAGCTTTCCGAGAAGGCCGCGTTCGACCCGAGGGCACAATGGAGTAAGTGATCATGAGCAGCACCCTGATCGTTCAACTGGACATGCATACCTTGTGTCAGGAAGCCGACCTCACGGCGGACTGTGTGATCGAGATCGTCGAGCACGGCATTGTGGAGCCAACCGGGCGCAGGCCTGAAGACTGGCTGTTCGACGATCAGGCACCGCTGCTGGCAAGGCGCGCGGCCAAGCTGCACCAGGAGCTGGAACTGGAATGGGAAGGCGTGGCGCTGGCCCTGGAATTGCTCCAGGAGGTGCAGCAGCTACGCAACGAGAACAGCATGCTGCGCCAGCGCCTGGGCAGGTTCACGCAGATGTGAGTGTCATCAGGCGCGGGCAAGGCTGGAACGCTGGCCAGTGCAGCCTTGTGTCACCCGGCAAGGCTGCGTGAGGACTGCCTGGGCCCGGTGTCATGGCTGGTCTGGATCGGCCCCTGGGCTCAGCACCCGCTGCATGAAGGTCAGGTCCAGCCAGCGCCCGAATTTCACGCCCACCTGCGGCATCTGCCCGGTAACCACGAAACCCAGGCGCTCGTGCAGGTGCACAGACGCTGCGTTGCCGCTTTCGATGGCCGCGACCATGACGTGCTTGCCGCAGCCTTGGGCGCGCTCGATCAACGCAATCATCAGCGCCGGCCCAAGCCCTTTGCCGCGCTGATCGCTGCGCACATATACCGAATGCTCGACCGTGTGGCGAAACCCCTCGAACGGGCGCCAGTCCCCGAAGGAGGCGTAGCCCAGCACGTCGGCGCCGTCCACGGCCACCAGTATCGGGTAACCCTGTTGCGCACGGGTGTCGAACCAAGCCTGGCGGTTGGCCAGGTCCACCGGTGTCTCGTTCCAGATGGCCGTGGTGTTGCGCACGGCATCGTTGTAGATGTCGAGGATGGCCGGTAGGTCGGCAGGCAGGGCGTCGCGGATTTCGTGACTCATGGCAGCGTCTCGCTAGGTCGAAGCGTGCAGGTTAAATGGTTACCAGCCCGCGTACACCTTCGGCCTGCATGTTTTCGCCCCGGCCACGCTGCACGATCTGGCCACGGGCCATGACCAGGTAGTGATCAGCCAAAGCCTCGGCAAAATCGTAGAACTGCTCGACCAGCAGGATGGCCATGTCGCCGCGCTGCGCCAGCCGCTGGATGACCGCGCCTATTTCCTTGATCACCGAAGGCTGGATACCCTCGGTGGGCTCATCGAGAATCAGCAGGCGCGGACGACTGGCCAGTGCCCGGCCGATGGCCAGCTGCTGTTGCTGCCCCCCGGACAAATCCCCGCCACGGCGTTGCTTCATCTGCTCGAGCACAGGGAACAACTCGTAGATGAAGGCAGGCACTTCACGCGCCTCGCGCCCCGGAAAGCGTGACAGGCCCATCAGCAGGTTTTCCTCGACGCTCAGGCGCGGGAAAATTTCGCGGCCCTGTGGCACGTACGCAATGCCGGCCTGCACCCGGTGGTGCGGCTTGAGTGCGGTGATGGGCTTGCCTTCCCATTCCACGCTGCCTTCGCGCACGGGCACCAGGCCCATCAGGCAACGCAGCAACGTGGTCTTGCCCACGCCGTTGCGGCCCAGCAGGCAGGTGACCTCGCCCAGCCTGGCTTCGAAGGAAAGGCCGCGCAGAATATGGCTGCCGCCGTAGTACTGGTGCAGCGTATCGATCTTGAGCATGCAAGGCTCCTGAAGTAACGGGTTGGGCGTCCCCGGCAGCTCACCGGTGTACGCGAGAAGACGTGCGCCTGTTCAACGACCGAGGTACACCTCGACCACACGATCATCGGCCTGCACCTGCTCAAGCGATCCCTCAGCCAGCACCGAGCCCTGGTGCAGCACCGTCACATGGTCGGCGATGCTGCCCACGAACCCCATGTCATGCTCGACCACCATCAGCGAGTGTTTGCCTGCAAGGCCCTTGAACAGCTCGGCGGTAAAGGCGGTTTCGGCGTCGGTCATGCCGGCCACGGGTTCGTCGAGCAACAGCAGTTGAGGTTCCTGGACCAGCAGCATGGCAATTTCCAGAAACTGCTTCTGGCCGTGGGACAGCAGCCCGGCCTGACGTGAGGCCAGCCCGTTCAGGCGCACGGTGGTCAGGACTTCGTCGATCCTGTCGCGTTGCTCGCCGCTCAGGCGCGACCTCAGGCTCGCCCACACCGACTTGTCGGTCTTGAGCGCCAGCTCGAGGTTTTCATACAGGCTCAACGCCTCGAACACCGTGGGTTTCTGGAACTTGCGACCGATGCCAGCCTGGGCAATCTGGTATTCGCTCATGCGCGTCAGGTCGAGCGTGTCGCCAAAGTAGGCACTGCCTGCGCTGGGCCGTGTCTTGCCGGTGATCACGTCCATCATCGTGGTCTTGCCCGCACCGTTCGGGCCGATGATGCAGCGCAGCTCGCCCACGCCGATATACAGCGTCAGCGCATTGAGTGCCTTGAACCCATCGAAGCTGACGCTTACCTCTTCAAGGCTCAGCACGGTGCCATGCCGCGCGTCCAGGCCTGGTACGCGGGCATGGCCCAGGCCTATGGCGTCGCGGCCGATACCCTGCGGGTCGAAGGCAGGTTCGAGCATGAACTCCGGGTGTACCGGGGGCAGGCCTCTCATGACTGGCTCCTTTTGTTCCACAGGCCGACCAGGCCCTTGGGCAAGTACAGGGTCACAAGGATGAACAGCGCGCCGAGGAAAAACAGCCAGAATTCCGGGAAAGCCACCGTGAACCAGCTCTTCATGCCGTTGACCAGCCCCGCGCCCAGCAGCGGGCCGATCAGGGTACCGCGCCCGCCCAGTGCCACCCAGACAGCAGCCTCGATGGAGTTGGTGGGCGACATTTCGCTGGGGTTGATGATGCCGACCTGAGGCACGTACAGCGCGCCTGCCAGGCCGCACAGCATGGCGCTGAGCACCCATACCAGCAGCTTGAAGCCACGCGGATCGTAGCCGCAGAACATCAACCGGTTCTCGGCATCGCGAACGGCCGTCAACAGGCGCCCGAACTTGCTGCGCGTCAACCGCCAGCACAGGTACAGGCTGGCGACCAGCAGCGCGACGGTGAGCAGGAACAGTACGGCGCGGGTCCCGGGTGCGGCGATGTCGAAGCCCAGCAGGGTGCGAAAGCTGGTGAAGCCGTTGTTCCCGCCAAAACCGGTCTCGTTGCGAAAGAACAGCAACATCCCGGCAAAGGTCAGGGCCTGGGTCATGATCGAGAAGTACACACCCTTGATCCGCGAGCGGAAGGCAAACCAGCCGAATACCAGGGCCAGCATGCCAGGCGCCAGAACCGCCAGGCACAGGGCCCAGGCAAAGTGTTGGGTGCCGGCCCAGTACCAGGGCAGCTCGCTCCAGGACAGGAACGTCATGAAGCCTGGCAGCCCCTCCCCGGCGGCCTGGCGCATCAGGTACATGCCCATGGCGTAGCCGCCCAGGGCGAAGAACAGACCATGGCCGAGCGACAGCAGCCCCGCATAGCCCCAGACCAGGTCAAGGGCCAGGGCCACGATGGCATAGCAGAGGATCTTGCCCACCAGCGTGAGCACATAGGCCGACACATGCAGGGCGTGGTCGGCGGGCAGCAGCGACAACAGCGGCAAGGCGAGCAGCAGCGCCAGGGCGGCGATACCCAGCGCCAGCGATAGGCGAGGGCCGGCTTTGTGCGCAGCGGTGACAAGCAGTGGCTGGTTCATCAGTCGATCACCCGTCCCTTGAGGGCAAACAGGCCTTGCGGGCGCTTCTGGATGAACAGGATGACCAGCGCAAGGATGAGGATCTTGCCGAGCACCGCACCGATCTGCGGCTCCAGCAGTTTGTTGGCGATGCCCAGCCCGAACGCCGCCCAGAGGCTTCCGGCCAGTTGGCCGACACCCCCGAGCACCACCACCAGGAATGAATCGATGATGTAGCTTTGCCCCAGGTCCGGCCCGACGTTGCCGACCTGGCTCAAGGCCACGCCGCCCAGGCCGGCGATGCCCGAACCCAGGCCGAAGGCGAGCATGTCCACACGTCCGGTGGACACGCCGCAGCACGCCGCCATGTTGCGGTTCTGGGTTACGGCGCGCACGTTCAGGCCCAGGCGCGTGCGGTTGAGCAGCAGCCAGGTCAGCAGCACCACGGCCAGCGCGAACGCGATGATCACCAGGCGGTTGTAAGGCAGGATCAGGTTGGGCAGAACCTGGATGCCACCTGACAACCAGGCCGGGTTGCTGACCTCGACGTTCTGTGCGCCGAACAGCAAACGCACGGCCTGGATCAGAATCAGGCTGATGCCCCAGGTGGCCAGCAGGGTTTCCAGAGGGCGGCCGTACAGGTGGCGGATCACCGTACGTTCCAGCGCCATGCCGACACCGGCACTGACGGCGAACGCCACGGGCAGGGCGATCAGTGGGTAGAACTCCAGGGCACCCGGTGCGTAGCGCTGCACCACTACCTGCACCATGTAGGTGCTGTAGGCGCCGAGCATCAGCATCTCGCCATGCGCCATGTTGATCACACCCAGAAGTCCGAACGTGATCGCCAGCCCCAGCGCCGCCAATAGCAGGATCGACCCCAGCGACAGGCCACTGAAGGCCTGGCCCAGTACTTCACCGACCAGCAGCTTGCGCTTGACCTGGGTCAGGCTGGTTTCGGCGGCGGTACGCACCGTGGGGTCCGTTTCCATCTCGGGTTGCAACAGCGCCTCAAGGCGCGTACGGGCCGTTGGGTCACCGGTTTCCCCTAACAGGCGTACGGCCGCCAGGCGCACCGAAGGGTCGCTGGCGCCGAGCTGCAGGTTGGCCAATGCCAGGCCCAAGGCTGCCCGCACGGTCGCATCCGGTTCGCTGGCGTAGCGCCGGTCGAGCAAGGCGACCTGGGCCGGTTGTGCGCTCTTTTGCAACTGCCTGGCGGCGGCTAGCCGGGTGGCGCTGTCGTCACTGAGTAACCGGTGGCTGGCCAGGGCATTGTCGATCAGCCCGCGCAGGCGGTTGTTCAGGCGCACCTTGCGGCTGTCGTCCTTGGCGATTCGGCCGGCCTGCAGGTTTTCCAGCAGTGCCAGTCGGCCTGGCTCGGGTTGGGCGGCCCAGGTATCGAGTAGGCGCGCCTGCTCGGCGGGCTTGGCGGCGAAGAAAAACTCGCCTTCGCTGGCGTCTACTGCCATGGGCAACAGCAGTAGCAGGGTAAGCAGGAATCTGAGCATGAGGCTCTCCTGTGAATCAGCGCTTACGCGCAGGCGTACCCGAACACCGGGCCGCCCACGGGCGGGCTGCAGCGCAGCCCAGGGCCTCAGTTGCCTTTCACGGCGTAATCAGGGCGCTTGTCATTGCCTGGGATGAAGGGGCTCCAGGGTTGCGCCCGCAGCGGTTGCTCGGTTTCCCACACCACGCTGAACTGCCCATCGTCCTGGATCTCGCCGATCATCACTGGCTTGTGCAGGTGGTGATTGGTCTTGTCCATGGTCAGGGTGTAGCCCGAAGGGGCCTTGAAGGTCTGCCCGGCCAGCGCTTCGCGCACCTTGTCCACATCGGTGGATTTGGCTTTTTCCGCCGCCTGCGCCCACATGTGAATGCCCACATAGGTGGCTTCCATTGGATCGTTAGTCACCGCCTTGTCGGCGCCAGGCAGGCCTTTGGCCTTGGCATAGGCCTTCCAATCAGCGACGAACTTCTGGTTGACCGGGTTATCCACCGACTCGAAGTAGTTCCAGGCGGCCAGATGGCCCACCAACGGCTTGGTGTCGATACCCCGCAGCTCCTCTTCGCCCACCGAGAACGCCACGACCGGCACATCGGTCGCTTTCAAGCCCTGGTTGGCCAGCTCTTTGTAGAAGGGCACGTTGGAGTCGCCGTTGACCGTGGAAATTACCGCCGTCTTCGCCCCGGCCGAGAACTTCTTGATGTTGGCGACGATGGTCTGGTAGTCGGCGTGGCCGAACGGCGTGTAGACCTCCTCGATGTCCTTGTCGGCCACGCCCTTGCTGTGCAGGAACGCGCGCAGAATCTTGTTGGTGGTGCGCGGGTAGACGTAGTCGGTGCCCAGCAGGAAGAAGCGCTTGGCGCCGCCGCCGTCCTCGCTCATCAGGTATTCCACCGCCGGAATCGCTTGCTGGTTGGGCGCAGCGCCGGTGTAGAAGACGTTCGGCGACATCTCTTCGCCTTCGTATTGCACCGGGTAGAACAGCAGACCATTGAGCTCCTCGAAGACCGGCAATACCGATTTGCGCGACACCGACGTCCAGCAACCGAACACCACCGCGACCTTGTCCTGGGTCAGCAACTGGCGGCTTTTTTCGGCGAACAGCGGCCAGTTGGACGCCGGGTCCACCACCACCGGCTCCAGCATCTTGCCATTGACCCCACCTTTGGCGTTGATTTCATCGATGGTCATCAAGGCCATGTCCTTGAGCGACGTCTCGGAAATGGCCATGGTCCCGGACAGCGAATGCAGGATGCCGACCTTGATGGTCTCGGCTGCCTGGAGGCTCCAGCTAAGGCCCATCGCCGCCATCGAGGCGCTGAGGGTGAAGGCCTTGATCAGACTGCGTCGCTTCATGTGCTCTCTCCGCTGAGTTGTTGTGGTGTGGGCAGAAGGGCGATTGCAAAGGCTGTGCCGTGGTGCGCAAGGCTGCGGTCTAGAAGGGTTGTGCTTCTATGCGGGGCTTGGATAGGGGCCAGGTTGGTGCTTGCGCGACTGGCCTGCACAGGTTTGGGTCCAGGGCGGTGAACAGCTTTGACACATAAGCAGTACTTGAGTACCGTTCGGCACCGCAGTAGATTCTGCGACCGGGATTGGCGTCCCGTTATACAGAGAGATCGAGCATTGACGCTCCTTGCGACTTTGCTCTGCATGGCTGCACCCGTCATGGGCGGAGCCGTGTGTGGGAGCCTTCGGGCTCACCGGTTCTCTCTGCCGGCACGCCAACCCGCACGGCTCCGTCCACCCATATTGGCGTATGGGCTCGGAGCGTCATAAGGAGAGAGCTGCAAGGAGATGCACCATGCTCAAGAAGATCGTTCCAGATCCACCCCGCACATCTCGTTCCGTGACCGCCAGTGCCGATTTCGGCACCTGCAATCAGGCTCATGATCAATACTGTCGGTTCAGGCTGGAGTCGATAGCGAGGATGCACTTGTGTGCGCCGTTGCCGCGCTGAAAGCGGCTTATGAAACCAATGCCGCAGCACTGGAAAGGGTGGGAGAGCCGCTTCGTAGTTTACTGACCGCGACGGAAAACTCGCTAAAGAAAGGTTTGGCCCTGGCCGAGGCAGTGCTCAAGGGGATGGAGCAAGGCTGAAGCGGCCTGGCTGTTGTGCGCCCATTCGCCAGTTCTGCCTGAGAATGGGCTGCACAGTTTCCTGATCAGTTGCCCGACGACCCACGTACGGCAGTACGCGGCTGGCGCCGGCTCCGCACGAACTGGTAGGTCACCGCCAGGATCACAAACCAGATCGGCGTCACCACCAGCGCCGAGCGGGTGTCGGCCTCCAAGCTCAGAAGCACAAGGATACCGGCGAAGAACGCCAGGCACACGTAGCACATCAAACGCCCGCCAGGCATCTTGTAGATCGACTGCTCGTGCAACGCCGCGCGCTGCTTGCGGTAGCTCAGGTACGACAGCAGGATCAACGTCCAGACGAACATGAACAGCACCGCCGATACCGTGGTGACCAGGGTGAAGGCTTCGATCACGTTCGGGACCAGGTAGATCAGCACCGCGCCGAGCAGCAGGCATAGGCAGGAGAAGTACAGGCCGTTGGCCGGCACAGCGCGGCGGGACAACTTCTCGAACGCTTTCGGTGCATCGCCTTCCTGGGCCAGGCCGAACAGCATGCGGCTGGTGGAGAACACCCCGCTGTTGGCAGACGAGGCCGCCGAGGTGAGCACCACGAAATTGATGATGCTCGCCGCCGCTGGCAGGCCAGCCAGTACGAACAGCTCAACGAACGGGCTTTTGCCCGGGACCACGTCGCGCCATGGAGTCACGGCCATGATCGCGATCAGTGCCAGTACATAGAACACGATGATGCGGATCGGGATCGAGTTGATCGCCCTGGGCAGCGTGCGCTCCGGGTTTTTGGCTTCGGCTGCCGTGGTGCCGACCAGCTCTATACCCACGAAGGCGAAGACCGCGATCTGGAACCCGGCGAAAAAGCCCATCATGCCGTGGGGGAACATGCCGCCGTCATTCCACAGGTTGGCCAGTTGAGCCGTGCGTCCGCTGGGGGAGGTAAAGCCGGTGATGACCATGTACAGGCCGGTGGCCACCAGGCCCAGGATGGCAATGATCTTGATCAGGGCAAACCAGAACTCCATTTCGCCGAACAGCTTGACCGTGACCAGGTTCAGCGACAGCAGCACGGCCACGCAGGTGAGCGCCGGTATCCACTGAGGCAGGTCGGGAAACCAGAACTGGGTATAAGCCGCAATGGCTACCACGTCGGCGATGCCGGTGACCACCCAGCAGAACCAGTAGGTCCAGCCGGTGAAGTAGCCCGCCCAGGGGCCGAGCAGGTCGGCCGAGAAGTCGATGAACGACTTGTAGTTCAGATTCGACAGCAGCAGTTCGCCCATTGCGCGCATGACGAAGAACAGCATGAAGCCGATGATCATGTAGACGAAGATGATCGAAGGCCCAGCCAGGCTGATGGTCTTGCCCGAGCCCATGAACAGACCGGTGCCGATGGCACCGCCAATGGCGATGAGCTGGATGTGTCGGTTGGTGAGGTTGCGTTGCAGGTGTTGGTCATCGGGTGGAGTCGGCGCAGTTTGCGTCATAGGCTGCATTCCCTTGTAGAGGTCAGTCGCATTGGCTGACGTAGCCGGCTAGGCTATCACGCACTGCAAAGGTGCGGGCGTGACAGATCGACACGATATCGCGAGTGCAGGGCGCTTTAGAAATGATCGGGTTCAAGCGTCGGCGCTTTAGAGAATAATCCAGCACCTACAGGCAGGGGCCGTGAAACGCTCGGCGGGCCTTTCGGCCCGCCTGGGGTTTCACGACAGCCGCCTGCCGGGCCGCTATGCCTGCGTCGCCACCCTTGCCCGCCGCATGATCAGGTTGTCGAGTACCCACATCAGCACCATCGACACCCCCACCAAGGGGAAAACGAGCCCCAATGCCAGCATCACCACCACGGCCGTCTTCCAGCGCGGCAGGTCGTGGCGCAAGGGGGGAACGCCCAGGCCGCCTTCGGGCCGACGTTTCCACCACATCACCAGGCCACTGACCGAACCCAGCAGAATCATCAGGCACACCAGCGCAATGACGATCTGGTTCAGCGGGCCGAACATCTTGCCCTCGTGCAGCATGACCCCAAGTTCCGTGGCGCGGGCCACAGGGCTGTAGTCCTGCCAGCGCACATCGGCCAGCACCTTACCGGTGTACTGGTCCACATGCAGGGTGGCGTCGTTGCGTGGGTCGTCGGCGAATACCGCGACGGTGAATACGCCGTCGGCTGTGGTTGGCCAGGTGATGCTGTAGCCCGGCTCCACCTGCCGCGCAGTGGCGATGTCTTCGACCTGTTGCACGCTCACATTCGGTGCGGCCGGTTGGCTGGACATCGTGTGATGCCCGGCATGCTCGGCATGGGCGCCAGATTGAGGCATCGGCGTGTTCTCCATGGCCCAGGGCACGGTCTGGCGGTGAGCATGGTTGAGCTCGCGCGCCTGCTGGTCCGACTTCGGCACATCGTTCCACATCGCTACCGGAAAGCGGTTCCACAGATCGGCATATTGCTTGCCCCAGAACCCGGTCCAGGTCATGCCGCTGAGCAGCATCAACAACAACAGCGCCGAACCCCAGAACCCACTGACCGCATGCAGGTCGCGCCAGAACAGCCGGCCTCGGGCGGCCAGGCGCGGCCACAGCACGCCTGCGCCCAGGCGCCCGCGAGGCCACCACAGGTACAGGCCCGAAATCACCAGCACGATGCCCCAGCCTGCGGCCAGTTCCACCAGGCGATCGCCCAGGGTGCCCACCATCAATTCGCCGTGCAGGGCGCGGGCGATGGCTTGCAGATTGCGCTTGCCGTCCTGCTCGCCGAGGATCTTGCCGCTGTACGGGTCGACGAACACGTTCAGCTCGCGGCCCTTTTCGTGCACCACGAACTGCGCACTGCGCTGTGCGTTCAGTGGCGGCAGGTACTGGCCCACATGGCCTTCGGGGTGCGCCTTGCGCACTTCGGCCAGCATCACATCGGCCCCTTGGCGATGATGGCCGGCCTCAACCACCATCAGGTCGCGGTACAGCCATGGATCGAGCTGCGGCTTGAATAGGTATACCAGCCCGGTAAGGGCCAGCAGGATCATGAATGGGGCCACGAACAGCCCTGCATAGAAATGCCAACGCCAGGCCAGGTTGTAGAATGAAACGCGTGTTCCTCTCATGGGAACCTCCAGGTAAACCCGCACAGGGCGCGGTCACTGCCGCGCCCGCGGTGGATGTCAGAAGCTGAAATCGACTTTGGTCCAGACGCTCCGGCCGGGCTCATTGACCGGTTGAGGATCGCTGGCCGGGTAGCCGAAACCGGCATTGCCCGCCAGGTTCAGGTGTTCGGCGTAGGTCTTGTCGAACAGATTGTCGACCCCTGCACTGAGTTTCAGATTTTTGCTCACCTTGTACGCGCCGTTGAGCGAGAACACCCCAAAACCTGCACTGGCGTCATAGTCTTTGCCAACCACATTGCCCTGGTTGCGGGCGATGCGGTTCTGCGCTGCGACCAGCCGCCAGAGCGCGCCTGCGCTCCATGCATCGCGGCTGTAGGTCAGGCCCAGGCGGCTTTCCAAGGGCGGCATCTGGGGCAGCGCCTTGCCATCGCTGCTGTTCTTGCCCCAGGCGTAGGCCAGTGTGGCATCGGCCTTCCAGGTATCGCTCAGCGAGTAGGCCGCACCCACTTCGCCACCCATGATGCGGGCGTCGATGTTCTGCGCCTTCGAAGTCGCCATGCCCATCATGCCAGTGCGGTAGTCGAACAGGATGTAGTCGCGGATCTGCCCGACATAACCCGAAGCCCAGGCTTCCAACCGTTCGCTGCGGTACTGAACACCGAAGTCGAGCTGCGTCGTCTTCTCGGGCTCGATGCCGTCGAAGGCATTGACCGACCCGGTGGGCGCTGTTTTAGGCGAAAACAGCTCCCAGTAGTCCGGGAAACGCTGGGCGTGCCCAAGGCCGATGTAGGCCGTTGCCGGCAGGGCTGCCATGTCGTGTTCATAGCGCACGAAGCCGCTGGGCAGCGTGTCGGCGCGGGTGTCGTTGCGGGTCGGGCTGGCCTGGCGCAGATCCCGCGCCGACGCGCGGTCCAGGCGGGCGCCGGTGATGACCCGGTCGTCACCGCTGAGCGACCAGGTCAGCTCGCCGAACACGCCGTAGTTGTGAAAATCGGCATCCTTGGTCCAGGCCTGGCCTTTGTGCGCATCCACGCCCATGCCGCCGCGCTGGCGATGCGCGTTGGTCTGTGCGTCGATACCGCTGATCAGCTGTACATCGGCCCAGCGCCAGGTCGCCTTGAGGCGTGCACCCATCGTGCGGCGGTCGACATTGCTGACCATCGGCATGCCCATCATGCCGCTGCCAGAGGGTGTGCGCAGGCTGTAGTTGTCCATCACATGGTCGGCATAGTTGTAATAGGCCTGGGCTTCGATCTTGTCGAGTACCTCGCCGAGGTTGGATTTTTCAAAGCGCAGGCCCAGGCTCTCACGCTTGAACTGCGAACCGTCCATGCCCCGACCGGCATAGCGCGCCTCCCCATCGCCCTTGCCTGCGGTGAGTTCGAGCAACGTATCGGCATCGGGCGTCCAGCCCAGGGCGACATCGCCGTTCCATTTTTTCCAGCGCGACGGCACTGAATCGCCAGCCCCGTCATGGTAGTCACCGGCACGCGACTGATTGCCGACGAAACGGGCATAGGCCTGACTGTTGCCGACAGCAGCGTCCAGCACCTTGTCGAAGCGGCCGTTGGTGCCGGTGAGCAGGCTGGCATTGACGCGGCTGCCAAGGGTGCCGAATGCCTCGGGGTCACGCTCGAACAAGACGGTGCCTGCCGAACCGCCCGGCCCCCAGATCACGCTCTGCGGGCCCTTGATCACGGTCAGTCGGTCGTAGGTTTCCGGGGCGATGTAGGCGGTTGGGGCATCCATGCGGTTGGGGCAGGCGCCCAGCATCAGCCCACCATTGGTGAGGATGTTCAGCCGCGAGCCGAACATGCCGCGCAGTACCGGGTCGCCGTTGGTGCCGCCGGCACGAATGGCCGAAAAACCGGGAATGGTTTTCAGGTAATCGGCACCGTCACTGGCCGGCACGGGCTGGCGAGGGTCCTTGGGGTTGGTGACCACGGTCAGTGGCGAGCTGGGGGCGATGGCGGTGATGACCGTAGGGCCGAGCTCAGGTGCAGCGGATGAATGGGCAACGTGGCCTGGGTCTGCCGCCAGTGCGACAGGGGTCAGCAACGAGCCACACAGGGCGGCAATGGTCCCGCGCAGGGACAAAAGAGGGGTGCAGCCGGACATAATGATTCCAGTCGATCAGTCGTGAGAAGACGCGAAGCGATCAGGCTTCGTGCGCTAATGGGTCAAACACTGATCGAAACGGGCGGTGCGCGGCTGCGGGCGCCGGGGAAAACGGCCTGCCTGGCATGCCCGTGGCGCGTGGCAGGCTGAAGATGGACCTGAGGCAGGGCGGCTGCCAGGTTGAGGGGGCTGAGCGCCTGGGGCAATGCAGGGCAGTTGAACAGCAGGCTGCAGTAGCCGCACTTCTCCCACATCACATGAAGCTGGCCGTCCTGGCTCGGGCCGTGATGAGCGTCGCCATGCTGATGAGCAGCCGGCATCGGCATGTCCATTGGCATGGTCATGCCGGCGCCATGGTGATCCATGGGCATCGACTGGGAAACCAGCGGCCCGATGAAAATCATCCACATGGCGAACAGGCTCAGCCATCCGCCACCGGCGCGCCTGCGATCAGGGCGGGTGGTACGGGACTGGCGGTGTGGCGACGAGCGCATCACGCCCTGTCAGCGGCAGTCAGTGCTGATGAGCCTGCGGCTGGCCAGTCGGCGGTGCTTTCTGCACAGCCACTTGCACGGTGATGAGGCCGGCTTTCTCGAAGCGAAGGGTCAGCGGGAAGCGCTGGCCATCGGTCAGCAGGCTGCGATCCTTGGGCTGCATGAGCATCACATGGTAAGCGCTGGGTGCAAACACCAAATCCTTGCCTGCGGGCACTACCACGTTTGGCACTTGCTGCATGCGCATGGCACCGGCCGCGCTCATGGCGTGCTCGTGCAACTGGGTGTCATCGCTGATGGGGGACTCGGCGCTCAGCAGGCGGTCATCGGTGTTGCCATTGTTGTGCACCACGAAATACGCGGCGACGTTGGGGGCATTGGGCGGCAGCTGCAACGACCAGGGATGGGCGATATGCAGGTCGCCCACGGTGTATTCGTGAGCATGGGCGAAAGCGGCGGGCAGCAGGAGGGCGGCCACGGCAAGGGCGTGCTTGAGCATGATGAATGTCCCGATGGAATGAGGTTCAGGCAGGCGGCGTGAGACACTCAGGCAAGCGGGGAGGCACGGGGGTTGAGCGCGGGCCTGAGCTGGCGCGGCGTAGGCGTGGGTGGCGCATCCAGCGACAGTGGGCCGGCAAGACGTGCAGGCGAGGCATGCAGCTGTAACGCTTGTCCGCCCAATGGTAGTGGCGGCGCGGCACCCAGGCAGCACCAGCAGTGCATCGTGCTGGCGCTGTCATCGCTTTGCGGGCCCAGGTCGATCTTGGCCAGGGCCTGCACATCGACCTTGGCCTTGTTGGCCATGCTGGAACAGAACGCCCCCCATAGCAGTTGCTCTGCCGGGCCTTTGGGCGCAGCAGAGGACAACGGCATGGCCAGCAGGTTGAACAGCACCGCTAGGCAGGCTATCCAGGCAATGTGCCGACGTGGGGGCATGGAGAGATCCGGTCAGGAATCGTGGTGACTATTGTACGGCCGAGTATAAGCAAATTTGGCGGGGTGCGGTGACGTGACGCAGGTGGCGTGCCTGGCCGCTGGCTTCGGGATGCCCTGGCACCGCGAAGCCGTTCAGGTTCAGGCCTTGTTACGGCCCATCAGGCCGCGTACGGTTTCCTGCAGGTCGGCCGGCAGTACCACCACCTTGGCGTTATTGCTGCTCGCCAGGTTTTCCATGGCCCCGACGTAGCGCTCACCGAGCAGGTACATGGCCGGGACGGTTTCGTTGCCGACCTCGTCCTTGACCAGCGAGATGGCCCGCGCCGAGGCTTCGGCCAGGCTGATCTGCGCCTCGGCATCCAGCCGCGCGGCCTGCAGGCGCGCTTCGGCTTCGAGTACTGCCGCCTGCTTGGCGCCTTCGGCACGGGTGACGTCGGCCTTGCGCTCCCGCTCGGCGGCCGCCTGGCGTTCCATGGCCAGTTGCATGTTCTGGGACGGCTTGATGTCCTGGATTTCCACCGAGCGCACGGTCACGCCCCAGTCCTCGGTCTGCTCGGACATGGCCTCGCGCAGGCGCGCCTTGATTTGCTCGCGGCTGGAAAGGGCTTCGTCCAGGTCCATGGCGCCGACGATGGCGCGCAGGGACGTCATGGTCAGGCTGGTGACGGCAAATGCGTAGTCCTGCACGCCATAAGACGCCTTCTGCGGGTCAACGACCTTGGCAAAGCACAGGGCGTTGGCGACGATGACGGCGTTGTCGCGGGTGATGATTTCCTGTTCCTGCACATCGAGGATGATGTCCTTGGTCGGCAGGCGATAGGCAACCACGTCCATGTAGGGGATGACGACGTTGAGGCCAGGCTTGAGGGTGGTGTGGTAGCGGCCCAGGCGCTCGACGATCCATTCCTCACCCTGGGGGACGATGCGTACCCCCTTGAACACGGTGATCAGGACGAACAGGGCGATGGCGCCGACGACGATGAGGCTGGTCATGATGGCAAATTCCTTTTTTACGGATTCAGGCCCGGATGACGCGGGCGGTATTTCCTTCGACGGCGATCAGGCGTACCCGCTCGCCGGCCGGGATGGTGGTATCGGCAATGCAGGTCCACTCCTCATTGCCCAGTACGGGCTTCTGGAAGCGCACCCGGCCTTTCTGGAATTCGGACACACCTGTGGTCAGCAAGCCGACCTCGCCGATCACGCTGGCGGCGGTCCAGCGCTCATCCGGCTGCTTACGGCGAAACACCTTGAACCACAGCAGGGTAGTCAGCGATGAAAGCACGACCCAGAGCAACCCTTGCATGTCCAGCTCCAGGCCTGGAAACGCCAGGGAGGCCAAGGCCACCAGCACGGCACCGATACCGAACCAGAGGATGAAGAACGTGGGCAAGACCAGTTCGAGCAACATCAGCGCGATGCCGAACACCAACCAGATCCACCATTGCAGTTCCATATCAGGCACGTCTTCCGAGGGGGGGCGCCCGAGTTTAAGGCAGGACTGCGACACATGGCCACTTGCAGGCGCTCGGAAAATGCCCAAAGGGGTGTAGGAGCTCAACCCCCCCTAGGCGCTATGCAAGGGGGCTTTCGTCACATAGCGAACAAAGCCGCCACCAGTTCCGGCAGGGCATGGAACGTCCGATCGGCAATCGGCAATGTCGGTCGCTTGAGAATGAACACCGGCAGGCCTAGCTCACGGGCTACTTCCAGCTTGGGTTCGGTGGCGACGCTGCCGCTGTTCTTGCTGACCAGAACGTCGATGCGCCGGTCGGTGAACAGCGCACGCTCCTGGTCCAGGTCGAAAGGCCCGCGAGCACCGATCACCTCGCAGCGCGCATTGCCAGGACAGGCCTGCAGGGCGCGCAATGTCCAGAACTGGCCATCCGGGATGGCGTCCAGGTGCTGCAGGGGTTCCCGGCCCAGGGTGAACAGCGGTCGGGCATAGGGCCCAATGCCCTGCATCAGCGCCGGCCAGTCTTCGACTTCGCGCCAGTCATCCCCCGCCTGTGCCTGCCAGGCCGGACGGTGCAGGGCCCAGCAAGGGATCCCGACACGCTGCGCGGCGCTGGCCGCGTTGGCGCTGATACGGGCGGCGTAGGGGTGGGTGGCATCGACCAGCAGCGTGATGCCGTTTTCATAAAGGTACTGGGCCAGCCCAGCGGCCCCCCCGAAGCCGCCCACGCGTACCTGGCACTGCAGGTCGTCGGGCACCCGGCCGACGCCGGCCAGGCTGTAGATGTGGTCCGGGCCCAGCAGGCGTGCGATGGCCAGCGCCTCGGTAATGCCGCCGAGCAGCAGAATGCGCGCCTTCATGGCTGGCCCGCTCGACCGACGATGCCGCCCTGGCGGTCGATGGCGACCACCTCGACGTTCACTTGGGCAGGCACGACGCTGCGGGCGAAGGCCAGGGCATGCTGGCACACGGCATCGCCCAATTGGACACCGGCGCTGTGGGCCAACGCCAGGGCCTGCTGGCTGGTGTTGGCGGCCACGATGGCAGCCTGAAGCGCCGGATCGGCCCCGCCTGCTGCGGCCCAGCCCGCCAATTGCGGCAGGTCGATGCTCGAATGACGGCTGTGCAGGTCCATGTGCCCGGCGGCCAGCTTGCTGATCTTGCCGAAGCCCCCGCACAGGGTCAGGCGTGAAACCGGCACCTTGCGCAGGTGCTTGAGCACCGCCCCAACGAAGTCGCCCATCTCGATCAGGGCGATTTCCGGCAGCCCGTAGACACGGCGCATGGTGTCCTCGCTGGCGTTGCCGGTGCACGCGGCAATGTGGGTGTAGCCGTTGGTGTGCGCCACGTCGATACCTTGATGAATGGAGGCAATGTAGGCTGCGCAGGAGAAGGGGCGCACAATACCGCTGGTGCCCAGGATCGACAGGCCGCCGAGGATGCCCAGGCGTGGGTTCATGGTCTTGAGCGCCAAGGCTTCACCGTCCCGCACGTTGAGGGTGACCTCGAACCCGCCGGTGTAGCCGCATTCGACGGCCAGGCCCTGCAGGTGGTCCGTGATCATACGCCGTGGCACCGGGTTGATGGCCGGCTCGCCCACGGCCAGGACCAGCCCAGGCCGGGTCACAGTGCCCACGCCTGTGCCTGCGACGAAGTGCACACCGGCCTGGGCACGCAGGCGCACCTGGCTGTACAGCAGTGCTCCATGGGTCACGTCCGGGTCGTCGCCGGCGTCCTTGAGCGTGCCTGCTTCGGCGTAATCGTCGACCAGGCGGCAGAACTCCAGGCGCATCTGCACCACCTTGCCCTTGGGCAGGGTGATGCTCACTGCGTCGCTGTCTGCACCGGTGAGCAGCAGACGCGCTGCCGCCAGGCTGGTCGCGGTGGCGCAACTGCCAGTGGTCAGGCCACTGCGCAGCGGGGCGGCCTGTTCGCGGGTTTCTTCACGCATCGGCCGACTTGACCACGTCGAGCAAGGTGATGGGCAGCGCCTGGCGCCAGGTATCGAACGCACCCAAGGGCTGGGCATGGGCAACATGAATGCGCGTCAGTTCGCCACCGTGCTGCGCCTTGAAGTGGGCCAGGGCCAGTTCGCTTTGCACCGTCACGGCGTTGGCCACCAGCCGACCGCCTGGGCGCAGGCTGGACCAGCAATGCGCCAGTACCCCTGGACGGGTGACCCCGCCACCAATGAACACCGCATGCGGCGGTTCCAACCCTTCCAGTGCCATGGGGGCCTTGCCGCGCACCAGGTGCAGGCCAGGTACGCCCAAGGCATCGCGGTTGTACTCGATCAACCCCTGACGGCCCTCGTCGGCCTCGATGGCCACGGCGCGGCATGCCGGGTGTGCACGCATCCATTCGATGCCGATCGAGCCGCAGCCCGCGCCCACGTCCCAGAGCAGCTGCCCGGGCTCGGGGGCCAGCCGGCCCAGGGTGATGGCGCGCACATCGCGCTTGGTCAGTTGGCCGTCGTGCCGGTAGGCGTCATCGGGCAGGCCTGCCAGGCGGTGCAGGCGAGGCGCTTCGGGCGCTGCCACGCATTCGATGGCCACCAGGTTGAGCGCAGCCGTTTGCCCGTGCTGCCACGTGGACGCCTGCCCGTGCAACTGGCCCTGGGCCTCGCCACCCAGGTGTTCGAAGACCCATAGGCGGCTGGGGCCGAAACCCCGTTCGCGTAACAACGCGGCAATGGCCGCCGGGCTGTCTCCATCGTTGCTCAGTACCAGCAGGCGCAGGCCGCCATGCAGGTGCGCGTTCAGCGCGGCCAGGGGCCTTGCCACCAGCGACACCACCTGTACGTCCTGCAGCGCCCACCCCAGGCGCGCAGCAGCCAGGGCGCACGAGGAGGGCATCGACAGCACCTGCATTTCATTGGCAGGCACTTGGCGCGCCAGGCTGGCGCCCACCCCATAGAACATCGGGTCGCCACTGGCCAGCACGCACACAGGCGAGCCGCGCAGCGCCAGTACCGGCGCTAGCGAGAAAGGGCTCGGCCAGTGCAGCCGTTCGCCGGTCACGCAACGCGGCAGCAGGGCCAGCTGGCGAGGGCTGCCGAAAATCCGTGTCCCACTGAGCAGCGCTCGGCGAGCCTGTTTGCCCAGACCGCTGAAACCGTCTTCGCCGATGCCTACTACTGTGAGCCAGGGTGCCATTGATACCTCTAGAGTTCGTGCGTGTGCAGCACGCCCAATTGTGCCTTTACCCGAAAGATGCTCGACCACCGGCTTTTCATGCGGGCGGCCAAAGCAGGCATAATACCGCGCCTTCTCCACTCAAGCGCAGTTTCACGGATTGCCGGATACCTCAGCGATGCCACCTCACGCTTCCTACAGTTCGCCTCGCCCCTCGGCTTGTCCGGGGTTGTGGCGTATCGTCAGCGCCCTGGATGGCGGCATTTGCCGGATCAAACTGCCGGGCGGGGTGTTGCTGGCCCAGCAGGCCGAGGCCGTCGCCAGCGCCGCCGAGCGCTTCGCAGGGGGGGTGATCGAGGCCACCAACCGGGGCAATCTGCAAATCCGTGGCGTCGGCCCTGATCACCAGGGCCTGGTGGCGGCGCTGCTTGCAGCTGGGCTGGGCCCGCGTGAAGCAGCCGGCGACGATGTTCGTAACCTGATGCTCAGCCCACTGGCCGGGCTTGACCCGGCGATGGTGCTGGACGTCAGGCCGCTGGGGGGGCAAATCCTCGACCTGCTCGAGGGCACGCCACGCTTTCACGCGTTATCGGCCAAGTTCGCCCTTCAGCTCGATGCCGGTGAACGCCTGGCCATGCTCGATCACCCGCACGACCTGTGGCTTTCGGTGCTTGAGCTTGAGCAGCAGCCTTGGCTCGCATTTGGCCTGGCCGGCAGCCTCGGGGAGAGTGACGTACTGGGTGCGGTGCCGTTCAGCCAGGGCTTGACCTTGGTACGCGCCGTGCTCGAACGTTTTCTGGACCTGGCCACCCCAATCCAGTCGCGCATGCGGCATGTGCTGCAGACCTACAAGGCTGCCGACTTCATCGGTGGGCTTGGCGTGGCGTTGCGCCAAGACCCCGCCGTGCTGGGCTGGCGCCGGCCGGTTCGCCCAGTGTCGTGGCTTGGGGCACTGGCTCAGCGGCGTGGGGTTGCGCTTGGCGTGGCACCGCCACTGGGGCGGCTCACCCCGGCCATGCTGCGTGAGGCGGCGCGTGTCGCGCGTGAACAGGGCGACAGCAGCCTGCGCTTGACCCCCTGGCAGAGCCTGGTGCTGCCCAACCTGGCGCGCGGCGCCATCGACCAGGCGCAGCGCAGCCTGATGACGGTCGGGCTGCTCTGCCACGCGGCTGAGCCCTTGGCGCGCATCAGCGCCTGCACCGGCGCCAGCGGCTGTGCCAAGGCCTTGAGCGAGACGAAGGCCGACGCCGTGGCACTGGCCGCATTACTGGGGCCCGGAGCGCCTGCCAGCGTGCATCTTACTGGCTGCCCCCGGTCCTGTGCCCTGGCCCACACCGCCCCGGCCACACTGCTGGCCCGCGCGTCCGGGCGCTACGATCTTTACCAGCGTGACCCCCGCCTGCCGGGGTTCGGCGCCCTGCGCGCCACTGACATTACCTTGAATGAAGCAGGCGCCATGCTCGACCTGCCGACGGAGCACCTTGATGATTGACTACATCCGCGATGGTCAGGAGATCTATCGCAATTCCTTCCGGATCATTCGTGAGGAAGCCCGACTTGAGCGGATTCCCGCAGACCTCGAAAAGCTTGCGGTACGCGTGATCCATGCCTGCGGCATGGTCGATGCGATCGATGGCCTGCAATTCTCCGAGGGCGCCGGCCAGGCCGGCCGTCAGGCCCTGCTGCGTGGCGCGCCGATCCTGTGCGATGCGCACATGGTCGCCGAAGGCATCACCCGGGCACGACTGCCAGCGAACAACCCGGTCATCTGCACCTTGCGCGACCCGAGCGTACCGGACCTGGCCAAGGCCGCTGGCAATACCCGCTCCGCCGTTGCCCTGGAGCTGTGGCGCCCCCACCTGGAAGGCAGCGTAGTGGTGATCGGCAACGCGCCGACGGCGTTGTTCTACCTGCTGGAAATGCTCGACGCCGGTGCGCCGCGCCCAGCGCTCATCCTGGGGTTCCCCGTCGGCTTCGTTGGCGCTGCCGAATCCAAGGCCATGCTGGCGGCCGACAGCCGTGGCGTGCCCTTCGTGATCATGCAGGGGCGGCTGGGCGGTAGCGCCATGGCCGCCGCGGCCGTGAACGCCCTGGCCACGGAGGTGGAATGATGGCCCCGCGCGGACGCCTGATCGGCCTTGGCGTAGGGCCGGGCGACCCTGAACTGATCACGCTCAAGGCCCTGCGCCTGCTGCGCGAGTCGCCGGTGGTCGGCTACTTTGTCGCCAAGGGCAAGCGCGGTAACGCATTCGGCATCATCGAAGCGCACTTGCAACCCGAGCAGACGCTACTACCGCTGGTCTATCCGGTGACTACCGAAGCCTTGCCCGCGCCCCTGTCCTACGAGCAGGTGATCAGCGACTTCTACGACGAAGCCAGCGTCCAGGTGGCCGAACACCTGGACGCAGGGCGTGACGTGGCGGTGATCTGCGAGGGTGACCCGTTCTTCTATGGCTCCTACATGTACCTGCACGACCGCCTGGCCCAGCGCTATGAAGCGCAGGTGATTCCTGGCGTGTGCTCCATGCTCGGTGGGGCCTCGGTGCTGGGTGCACCGCTAGTCTATCGCAACCAGAGCCTTTCGGTGCTCTCTGGCGTCTTGCCGGCCGAAGACCTCAAGCGCCGCCTGGCCGACGCCGATGCGGCCGTCATCATGAAACTGGGGCGCAATTTTCCCAAGGTGCGGCAGGTGCTCGGTGAGCTGGGCCTGCACGAGCGTGCGCTGTATGTGGAACGCGCCACCATGGCCAACCAGAAAATCGTACCGCTGGACCAGGTCGACCCGCAGTCCTCGCCTTACTTTTCGCTGATCATCGTGCCGGGGGAAAAATGGCAGGGCTGAACACGCAGGTGGCACCGGCCATCGTCATCCTGGGGCAAGGCAGTCTGACCACCGCCCGTTGCCTTCAACAGATCTACGCCCAAGCCACAATTTACGGCCTGCAAGGGCGCGTCCAGGGGGCAGACCAGGATTACAGCACTTTTGGCGATCTGCTGCGCAGCCTTTACCAGCGTGGTACGCCGATCATCGCCTTGTGCGCCGCGGGGATCGTGATCCGCAGCCTGGCCAGCCTGTTGGGCGAGAAAGGTAGCGAGCCGCCTGTGCTTGCCGTGGCAGAAGACGGCAGCGCTGTGGTGCCCCTGCTCGGTGGCCTCAGTGGCGTCAACCAGATGGCACGCGACATCGCCGCTGCGCTGGGTGTGTCAGCGGCCATCACCACCAGCGGCGAGTTGCGCTTTGGTACGTGCCTGCTCAATCCGCCTCAGGGTTACGCCTTGGCGGATCTGGAACAAGGCAAGCGTTTCGTGTCCGACCTGCTGGCTGGAGAGCCGGTTCGCATCGAGGGTCAAGCGCCGTGGCTAGCGCAGGCTCAGTTGCCTGCCAGTGATGCCGCGCAGCGCACCATCCATGTGGGCCATTTGGCGCGCCCCGCCAGCCGAGACGAGCTGTTGATCCACCCCCGCTCCGTCGTGGTCGGTCTCGCCAGCGGCGATCTGCAGACGATTCGTGACGCGCTGCAGCAGGCCGGTATTGCGCAGGCATCGCTGGCCTGCGTGCTGGCCGATGAGCGGGCCATGACGGACACCCGGTTGCATGCCGCCGCGCAGGCGCTGGGTGTCGAATTGCGCTTTGCGGCAAGGCCCGACGATGTGGCTGGCATGGTGGGCGCTGCACTGCCCGAGGCGCGGTTGCAGTGCCAGGGTGAGGTGGTCATCGCCGTGGCACCTGCGCCGGTCGAGGTGACTCAGATTGGCCGTCGCCGTGGACGGCTGGCCGTCATCGGTCTGGGACCCGGTGCAGCGGAGCTGATGGTGCCAGCGGTCAAGGCTGAGCTGGCACGGGCCGAGGATGTGCTCGGCTACGAAACCTACGTACGAATGGCAGGCCCATTCCGGGACGATCAGGTGCTGCACTGCACCGACAACCGTGAGGAGATGCAGCGCGCCCGCCACGCATTCGAACTGGCCGCGCGGGGCCGTTCGGTGGTGGTGGTGTCATCGGGCGACCCAGGTGTATTCGCCATGGCCGCTGCGGTCCTTGAGGCGTTGCACGAGTCCACGAATCCTGACTGGCACGCTGTCGATCTGGAGATACTGCCTGGCGTATCGGCCTCGCTGGCAACGGCTGCACAGGCTGGCGCGCCGCTGGGGCATGACTTCTGTGTCATGTCGCTGTCGGACAATCTCAAACCCTGGTCGATCATCGAAAAACGGCTGGACCTCGCTGCCCAGGCCGATCTGGTGCTGGCCTTCTACAACCCGATTTCCAAAGCACGTCCTCACCAACTGGGGACCGCGCTGGACGTCGTGCGCCGGCACCGTGGTGCTGATACACCTGTAGTCCTTGGCCGTGACATTGGTAGGCCGGGGCAGACTTTGCGCGTCGTCTCTTTGGCCCAACTGGTGCCAGAAATGGTCGATATGCGCACCATGGTGCTGGTGGGCTCATCGACCACGTGCACCTTCGAGCGCCCGGACGGCGGGCAGTGGGTCTACACGCCGCGGTGGTATGGCGCAAAGCCCTGAAGTACGGAAGCTCGATCCGAGGGGGAAGCGTTTCGAGGCAGGATGAGCAGCGTCGAGCAGTTAGGTTCACGGCCGAAACCACCTGGTTTCGACCGGACCTAACTGGAGCCTTTGACATGACCACCAACAAAGAGAACCTTGAACTGCAAGTCCTGCCTGACATGAACCTGTTCGTGTTCCCGGACACCATGAGCGAGGTTAACCGTAGCGCGGCCAAGGCCTGCCACGCCCTTGCTACCCAGGGCGCCAATAGACAGCACCACCCGATCCAGGAAACCCAAGCCTGGTTCAACCAGTACGTGTTCCTGATGTCGAAGATGGGTTGGACACCCACGCGCGTTGATGTGCAGCGTATTACCCAGAGCGACAGGCACCTGGAAATCAGCAACCTGGTTGGCAAGGGGCTGCAGGCTGCCTGTGGCGCCTTTACCGGCGACGTGGCATCGGCGCTGGAAGGGTTGGGCAAGACCGTCATTTCCGCACTGGCTGCCAGCACCAAGAATGTCGAATTGCTGGATCGCAAATCCGTGGAGGATGACCGCAACAGCCTGAGCCTGAACAAGTGTGAGCAGACCGGTGCTGGCCAGGTCGCCATGATGGTGAGCGCAGTCCAGACCGATGCCAAGCCTGATAAGAAAGCCAACTACCTGTTGGCCAAATGGGAGAGCAGCGGCACCACCAACTACGCCTGCGGTGCCGTACTGAATCTCGATCAGCGCCAGTACGAGAAAGTACGCGCCGTGGTTGAAACCAAGCTCGACGACAACGCCCTGGAAGTGTTGCTGGCCCTCGAAATCTAACCTGTCGGTCTGACTCACCGGGGCCTTGGCTTCGGTGAGCCTGGAGGGTGCATCAATGGCAAATAACTACAGCGTGTGGCGCAATGGCAACAGTCTGGTGCTCGTCGACAAGACCATCAGCGAGTCTTGCAGGCACGATATGCTCAATATCCAGCTGGCGGCCTACCTGGCCGCGTGCAATGGCGGTGTCTCCGGGGCTGATGGTGACAGCTGGCTCAATGAATACATACGTGTGCAGAGCAGTTTCGGCTGCACGCTTGCTACGCTGCGGTCGCAAACCATATCCATGGTGCCGGTTGCCGCTTTCAAGCCTTGGGACATGCTTTGCGACAGTCTTCTTCAGGCTACGCCTCACCGTCTTCGCGAAGCTGTCGCGCAGTGTCTGGCAGCCTGCGCCAGCAGTGAAACACGCGATGACCGGACGGGGGAGCGCTGGGATCTTGGCGAACACCCTGGCGACACTGGTCTGAACTACGCGCATGCCGAGGTTCGGTTGGTGCTGCCTGAGTATTCCATCATCAGCACTCAACTGAACCTGGGGAGTCGAGAGCCTCTTGATTCTGATTGGCTCTGGCAACTGTTCGACCCTCAGGCGGTGCAGGTGTGCTGGCAGTTCCAGGGGCAATACTTGATCGATTCCAGGCGTATGAACCTCATCGGTCCGGGGCTGGCAAAAAAACTTCAGGGCAAGCTGGCCCATCACCGCAGCGAAATCAGCGTGCAGGAGCTCAACCATGACTAACACCGACGCATCATCTATCGCCGGCCAGCTGGTCCACAGCAGCGTGCTGGTCTTTCTGCCAGGCGTATGCCCGCAAGCACGTTCAGACATACTGTTGGCCAACGCCTTTGCGCAGCAGGTGGCATGGGGGGATTCGAAAGACGGTCTCGAACCTGACTGGTTCAGGAATTACTGGCGCAACCTCGCTGCCCTTGGCTTCGATGGCAAGCTGGCGCCAGTAGGGCGGCGGCCCGGGCCTGACCGAGGCAGCCTTGCTGCGCAGGCAGTCGAGCACATCAGCCAGGCGAGCTCTCCACGCCTGGCCGAAGCGGCCAACCAGGCGCTAGAGGCCCTACGTCGAGATGACAAGGCGCTGAGACTGTTCAGCGCACATTCGACCGTGGGCACTCAGGCGCGCGTGCAGTTGTTGCCCTGTGCTCAGCAGTCGAATGGTTTTATCGACATGGTGCTGCTGCACATGGATATCTCGATGAAGACAAGCACCAGCGATTTCCTGTTCATGGGCGCAAGCAACGGGATCAGTGTGAGAGACCTGCGACTGGAAGTGATCCATTTCAATCTGCAAGGGTTCCGTGAGGATTATCGGCGCAGGGCAGAGGCCAGTGTTGCGCGAACGGCCGAGCGTGTCATCAGGGATCTGGTGCTCTAGTTGCGCGGCCAACTGCCGTCAGGGCCCATGCCCTGATCAGCATTGGCCGGCTGTTGGCTGGACCAGTGTTGGATCAACTCTCGCAGTTGGGACAATTCGACGGGCTTGGCCATATGGCCGTCCATGCCGGCTTGCTTGGCGCGGTCCTTGTGCTCGGCGAGGATATGCGCGGTCAGTGCAACGACGGGCGTGCGCACGCGCTGGTTGGCGGCTTCCCATTCGCGCAGGCGCCTGGTTGCCGAGAAACCATCCAGAACCGGCATTTCGCAATCCATGAGCACCAGGTCATAGCGCTTGGCTTTCATCGCTTCAAGGGCTTCTTCGCCGTTGGAGGCAGTATCGGGCTGCAGGCTGAGCTTGCCGAGCATGCTGCGGATGACCTTGGTCGAAATGGTGTTGTCCTCTGCGACCAGCACGCTGAAATCTGGGGGCAGGTCGAGGGCCTGGGGCTGGCCTGGTGCAACAGCCGGCAGCGCCTGCTCGCGGCCGCGTTGAGCCAGTTCTTCGGCCAGCGTGGTCTTGAGCGTGTAGCCAGCGACCGGTTTGGCCAGTATCCGCTTGATCCCGGCATTACGGGCGATGATCTTGCTGGGGGCGTTGCTGATACCGGTCAGCATGACCACCAGGATGTCGTGATTGAGGCTGGGGTCTTCCTTGATCTTGGCGGCCAGTTGCATGCCGGTCATGCCGGGCATGTTCTGGTCCAGGAGCACCGCGTCGAAGTAATCGCGAAGGTGAGCCTTGGTACGCAGCAAAGCCAAGGCTTCCTTGCCTGAAGGCACAGCGCTGACATTCATGCCCCAGGCGCTGCACTGTTGGACCAGTACCTTGCGGCACGTGTCGTTGTCGTCCACCACCAGTACCCGCGCGTCGCGCAGCGGCCCGTCCAGGTCGGCCGGAGGTTGCTCGAGGCAGGCTGGGTCCAGCGGCAAGGTCAGCCACAAGGTATTGCCGGTGCCGGTGCTGCTCTTGATGCCAAACTCCCCATGCATCAGGCCAATCAGCTGCTTGGCGATTACAAGCCCCAGGTGGCCGCCCAGCCGATTGCTGGACAGGAAGTGCCTGCTGTGCAGTTCCGCCTGCAGCAGCGCCTCGCGATCGGCTGCCGGCAAGGGGTCGCCGCTGTCCTGTACCGCGATGCGCAAGCGGGGCACCTCGCCGCGCTGGTCCAGTGCAACGACAAGCAGAATTTCCCCCTGGTCGGTGTTTTTCAGCGCGTTTTCCATCAGGCTCGACAGCGCCTGGCGCAAGCGTGTGGGGTCGCCGCTGACCACACGGGGCACCTGGGGCTGGGTGAAGCTGATCAGCTCGATGTTCTGCTGCTCGGCCTTGGCCCGAAAGATGTTCAAGCAGTCTTCGATTAGCGCGTTGAGGTCGAACTGGACATCGTCGAGTTCGATCTGACGGGATTCGAGCTTGGAGATATCGAGTATCTCGTTGATCAACGTGAGCAGCTCGTTGCCCGCGCTGTGAATGGTCTGAACGTAATCGCGCTGTTTGACGGACAACGGCGTGCCCAGCAGCAGTTCGGTCATGCCCAGCACGCCGTTCATGGGGGTACGTATTTCGTGGCTGATCTTGGCCAGAAATTCGGCCTTGGCGTTGATTTCGGCGTCACTGGCTGCCAAGGCGCGGCTGACACTGAAGCGCTCCTCATTGATGCGTCGCAGCCGGTCGCTGACAGCCAGGTTCAATAGCAGCCCGCTCGCCACTGCCAGCCCCAACAGAATGCACAGCAACCATGGCGTGGGGGTGCGTGTAAGTCCAAGCAGGGCAGGCAGCAGCACCAGCCCGCCAACGTTGAAGATGATCATCGCCAGACCGAACAAACGGGCGGGTGCGTAACCGCGGTACCAATGGTAGCTGCTGACCACCAGCATCGTGACACTGCCCAGTGCCATCAAGGCATAGGTCATGAGATTGAGCGGCAAGGTGTCGATGAACAGCAGCACGATCCCGCTCACGCCCACCAGCAGCATCTCGCCGCTCAACAGCCGGTTAAGGCGCGGCGAGTTGCGTGGTGCGAAGAAGTGCTGGGTGAAGTACAGCCCTGCCAGCCCCGCCAGGACCAGCGTAAGGTACGCCGCTGGCGTCTGGGCGCTGTACCACACATGCCACCATGGGCCGCTGAGGTTCAGCAGGATCAGGCCGCTGAGCAACATCAAGCCATGGTAGAACGCCAGGATCAGTGCAGTGCTCGAGCGGCTGTAGATGAAGCGAATCAGGTTGTGCAGGATCAGCATCACCAGGCCACCGAACAGCATGCCGAACAGCAACGGCTGGGTCTGATTGGCGGCGGCGCGCGCAGCGGGCTCAAGGCTGATGGCCGGGCGCAGCTGGTGTTCCGATACCAGGCGCAGGTAGATATCCAGGCTTTGCGTGCTGTTGGGCAACGGCAGCACGTGGTCGCTGCCGCGCAATGTGGGGTTGGCACTGCCGGTTTGGCGGCCGTGATGCAGGTGGCGTATCAGCTTGTCGCCTTGCAGGGCGTATAGGTCCAGACCAGAAAGATCAGGCGCGAAGACGCGCAGCAGTTGTTCCTGCTCACCGGGCTCTAGGCGGTAATGCAGCCACAGGGCCTGGTCGGGGGGCGCCGCATCGAGTTCTGCCAGCTCCAGCGGGCTGAACTGGTTGCGATAACGGTCCGAGCGCACGTCGCTCAGTTGCAGGTTGCCTTGTTCGTCGAGCAGCAGCGCCCAGCCACTGTCATGCTCCGCCATCGCGGGGAACATGCAGATCAGGGTCAGCAAGCTGACGATCAACGCTGAGGCAATCCGGAGCCGGCGCACTACGAAATCCCTTCTTGGCCCATGTGCGGGGTGCTAACTATGCGCGGCGTTTGGAGTTGAAGGCAAGGCCCGCGGGCACGCCAATAAGCCGGTTGCCGTGCGCCCGGCTGCACAGGTCCGGGCGCCTCGACGGTGCAGCGATAAAGCGGTTATTGCTCGCCACGTTCCCGGGCAATGGCCCGGTAGCCGATGTCGGTCCGGTAGAAGCTGCCGTCCCAGGTGATCTGCTCGGCCAGGCGATACGCTTGCTGCTGAGCGGATTCGACGGTCTCACCCATGGCCGTGGCGCACAGCACGCGCCCCCCAGCGGTAACCACGTCACCGTCCTTCAAGGCAGTGCCCGCATGGAATACCTTGCCTTCGATTTTTGCGGCCGCCTCCAGGCCTGAAATGGCTGCGCCCTTGGCGTAGTCACCAGGGTAGCCGCCTGCGGCCAGCACCACACCCAGACTAGGGCGTGGGTCCCACTGCGCCTCGACCTTGTCCAGGGCCTTGGCAAAGGCTGCTTCGATGAGCAGTACCAGGCTCGACTCCAGGCGCAGCATGATCGGCTGGGTTTCCGGGTCGCCGAAGCGGCAGTTGAATTCGATGACCTTGGGGTTGCCCGCCTTGTCGATCATCAGGCCTGCATACAGGAAGCCGGTGTAGACATTGCCTTCTTCAGCCATGCCGCGCACGGTCGGCCAGATCACCTGATCCATGACCCGCTGGTGAACCTGGTCAGTGACTACAGGGGCAGGGGAGTAGGCACCCATGCCGCCCGTGTTCGGGCCGCTGTCCTGGTTGCCGACGCGCTTGTGGTCCTGGCTGGTGGCCATGGGCAGCACGTTGTGGCCGTCGACCATGACGATGAAGCTGGCTTCTTCGCCATCGAGAAATTCCTCGATGACCACGCGCGAACCCGCTTCACCAAAGGCATTGCCCGCGAGCATGTCTCGCACGGCGGCTTCGGCTTCTGCCAAGGTCATGGCGACGATCACGCCCTTGCCAGCGGCCAGGCCATCGGCCTTGATCACGATCGGCGCGCCTTTTTCCTGCAGGTACGCCAAGGCCGGTTCGATCTCGGTGAAGTTCTGGTAGTCGGCCGTCGGGATCTTGTGGCGGGCCAGGAAGTCCTTGGTGAACGCCTTGGAACCTTCCAGTTGGGCAGCGCCATGGGTCGGGCCGAAGCAGTCCAGGCCACGGCTGCGGAACAGGTCGACCACACCGATGACCAGTGGCGCTTCCGGGCCGACGATGGTCAGGTCGACGTTCTTCTCGGCAAAGTCAGCCAGTTGCTCCAGAGCGCAAACGTCGATGGCGACGTTCTCGCACTTGGCCTCGATGGCGGTGCCAGCGTTGCCTGGAGCCACGAAGACTTTTTCGACGCGTGGGTCCTGGGCGACTTTCCATGCCAGGGCGTGCTCACGGCCGCCGCTGCCGATGATCAAAACTTTCATGTCAAAACCTCTAGATCTGTCGAGCAAAAGGCTGTGCCTCTCGCTGTGCCAGGTCGCACCGCAGCAGTTGCCTGCCTGGGTGCGGCCGATTGCCCTGAATCAGTGGCGGAAGTGGCGCATGCCGGTGAACACCATGGCGATGCCGGCTTCGTCAGCGGCAGCGATTACCTCGGCGTCACGCATCGAGCCGCCGGGCTGAATGACCGCGCTGATGCCGACCTTGGCCGCATTGTCGATGCCATCGCGGAACGGGAAGAATGCGTCCGAGGCCATGACGGCGCCCTGCACCTGCAAGCCGGCATGTTCGGCCTTGATGGCGGCGATACGGGCGGAGTTGACGCGGCTCATCTGGCCCGCGCCAACACCGATGGTCTGGCGCTGCTTGGCATAGACGATGGCATTGGATTTGACGAACTTGGCCACTTTCCAGGCGAACACCAGGTCGTGGATCTCTTGCTCGGTGGGTGCACGCTGGGTGACGATCTTCAGGTCATCGGCGTTGATCATGCCGATGTCACGACTCTGGACCAGCAGCCCGCCGTTGACTCGCTTGAAGTCCCAGCCGGCAGCCCGCTCCGCTGGCCACTCGCCGCATTCGAGCAGGCGCACGTTCTGCTTGGCTGCAACCACCTCGCGCGCAGCCTGGGAGATCGTCGGTGCGATGATCACCTCGACGAACTGGCGCTCGACGATGGCTTTGGCGGTTTCGCCGTCCAACTCGCGGTTAAAGGCAATAATGCCGCCGAAGGCCGATTCGGTGTCGGTGGCGTAGGCCAAGTCGTAAGCTTTGCGGATACCGCCTTCGTCTTCAGGCACTACGGCCACGCCACACGGGTTGGCATGCTTGACGATGACGCAGGCCGGCTTGACGAAGCTCTTGACGCACTCGAGCGCAGCGTCGGTGTCGGCCACGTTGTTGAAGGACAGCTCTTTGCCCTGCAGCTGCACGGCAGTGGAAATGCTGGCTTCGCCTTTCTTGGCTTCCACGTAGAACGCCGCGCGCTGGTGCGGGTTCTCGCCGTAGCGCATTTCCTGGGCCTTGACGAACTGGGTGTTGAAGGTGCGCGGAAAATCGCCGCGTGCCTCGGTGCTCAGGGTTTCCCTGGCCTGGTCCACGGTGCCCATGTAGTTGGCGATCATGCCGTCGTAGGCGGCGGTGTGTTCGAAGGCCTTGAGCATGAGGTCGAAGCGCTGGGCGTAGGTCAGACCGCCGGCCTTCAGGCCCTCGACGATGCTGGCGTAGTCACTGGCGTTGACCACGATGGCCACGTCCTTGTGGTTCTTGGCAGCCGAGCGGACCATGGTCGGGCCGCCGATGTCGATGTTCTCGATAGCGGTCGGCAGGTCGCAGCCAGGCTTGGAGATGGTGGCTTCGAAGGGGTACAGGTTGACCGCCACCAGGTCGATGGGCTTGATCCCGTGCTCGTTCATGATCGCGTCGTCGGTACCGCGACGACCGAGGATGCCGCCATGGATCATCGGGTGCAGGGTCTTGACCCGGCCATCCATCATTTCGGCGAAGCCGGTGTAGTCGGCCACTTCCACCGCGTTGACACCGTTGTCCTTGAGCAGCTTGTAGGTGCCGCCGGTGGACAGTATCTCGACCCCGAGCAGTTGCAGCTCACGGGCAAATTCGAGGATACCGGTCTTGTCGGAGACGCTGATCAGGGCGCGGCGGACTGGCAGGCGGGTAGTCTGGTCGGTCATTTCGGGTTCCAATAACGCGGTGGAGTCAGCAAAAAAGGCGTCTGTGTTGAGACAGGCGCCTTTTTCGATCGGGATTCTGGCTTACAGCAAGTCGTATTGCTTGAGCTTCTTGCGCAGCGTGCCTCGGTTCAACCCGAGCATCTCGCTGGCTTTGGTCTGGTTGCCCTTCACATAGCTCATCACGCTTTCAAGCAGCGGCGCCTCGACTTCGGAGAGCACCAGGTTGTACACGTCCGTGACGGTCGCGCCTTCGAGGTGGGCGAAGTAGTTGTGCAGCGCCTTCTCGACGCTGTCGCGAAGGGTCTGGCCCTCTTCGCTTGGCGTGTTCAGGTGCTGTTTCAGGTTGGCGTTGTCGCTCACGGGCGTTGTTCCACTCACAAATGTTTCGGTCATCATCGTCATGCGGCCACCCCTTGTCCGTCCTCTGTCTCAAGGCTCTGTCGACGTTCACTGAAAAACGCGCGAACGTTGGCGCACTGCGCTTGTGTGTCTTCCAAAGCGTTGAACCGGGAGCGAAACTCCTTGCCGCCGGGTCGTGTCGCCAGGTACCAGCCCACGTGCTTGCGGGCGATTCGCACGCCCATTACATCGCCGTAGAAGGCGTGCAGGGCGGCCAGGTGCTCTAGCAGGATGCGTTCCACCTCGTCCAGCTGCGGCGCTGGCAAATGCTCGCCAGTGCGCAGGTAATGCTCGATCTCGCGAAAGATCCAGGGCCGCCCTTGAGCGGCACGGCCGATCAGCAGGCCATCCACGCCCGTGGCGTCGAGCACTGCCTTGGCCTTTTCCGGCGATGTGATGTCGCCGTTGGCGAAGACCGGGATGGACACCGCTTGCTTGATAGCGGCGATGGTGTCGTATTCGGCTTCACCGGTGTACAGGTCGGCGCGTGTGCGGCCATGCACCGCAAGCGCCTGGATGCCAGCCTGTTCAGCGATCTTCGCCACGTTCAGGCCATTCTTGTTGGCCCGGTCCCAGCCGGTGCGGATTTTCAGCGTCACCGGAACGTCCACGGCGCCCACGACGGCGTGCAGAATTTCGCTGACCAAGGCTTCATCTCTCAATAAAGCAGAGCCTGCCGCCTTGTTGCAGACTTTTTTTGCCGGGCAGCCCATGTTGATATCGATGATCTGGGCGCCCGCGGCGACATTGGCCTGTGCAGCCGCCGCCATCATCTGTGCATCGCCGCCGGCGATCTGGACCGAGCGGGGCTCGGGATCGCCTTCGTGGATGCGGCGCAGGCTCGACTTGCGGCTGTTCCACAAGGACAGGTCGCTGGAGACCATTTCCGACACCACCATGCCTGCGCCCATGCGCTGGCAAAGTGTTCGGAACGGCTGGTCCGTGACCCCAGCCATGGGTGCGAGGATCAGATTATTGCGCAGTGTATAAGGGCCGATGCGTACCGCCGACATAGGTGTTCCCTGTTGTGGGGCCGAATCTTGAGGTTCGAAAAAGGGTTGGCATGATACCCGCTCTGGATGACCGGATAAAGATGGATTTGGATAAAATCTGAACAACTGCGGGTTGCCGCCCCTGCACCTTGGGCTCCGGGTCGTCAGACCCGGACAAGCGGCATCATGGCCGGCGTGCCGGCAGCGTATCGGGTAGGCCGCCTGGGTTTATTCCGGCGAGCGAAAGCTCAGGCTGTAGTTCACCGCTCGCTGACCTGGGTCGAGAATATCCAGCGCGATGTGGATCGGGGTCTGGCTGGGCATTTCGCCGCGTCCGGCCAGCTCCCCGGACAGGTATTCGGCCGGTTTGAAGCGGCGGCTGGCGATCAGTTGGCCGTTGAGGTCCGAGAAGCGCAGTTCGAGCAGTGGAAACGGTTGGGCGAAAGGTGCGCGGTTATAGATGATGGCGTCCACGATCAGCGCCCCTTTGAAGTCCGGGTGGCTGCGCACCACCAGGTTGCTGCTCTTGATCCGGTTCACATCGACGCGAGAGGGGACCTGGCAGCCCACGACCGGGCACACCTGCTCGAACAGTGGGCGATACTGGTCCTGTCGGGACAGCTCGTCGAAATGGAACCACACATACTGCAAGGCTAGCGTGGCGGCAGCGATCAGCGTCAAACCACCCCATAACAAACGCTTGCCCCAGGCCGGGGCCGGTTTCTCCCAGCCTAGTTGCAGCGGGTCGTCCACCACATCCACCAAGGGTTCCTTGCGCCTTGGGCGTTCGACCTTGTCAGTGACTTCAGGCTCCAGACGCCCCATGGGCAACGGCGCCTCGTCGAGTTCATCGTCGGCGCGCAGGCTAGTTGCCAAAGGTTCGTCGTCGTGCGCGGTGAGGTCGGCAATCGACACATCGTCATCGTCATCGGGGCGCAGCGGCGCTCCCAGTTTCGGCTCATCTTCATTCGTAACGATGCTGCCCAGCGGCGGCTCACCTTCTGCATCGGTGTTCAGGTCAGCGGTGAAGGTCGGCTCGGTACGCGCCTCGCGCCGTGAATCTGCCTGGGGGGCGGGCTTGAGCACGGGGGCGGCATCAGCCTGTTCCGGTTCAAACGGCTCGCCGGCTGCAGTGCCGAAGACCTCGTCCGGGTGATCCTCTGTGTCCTCCTCGTGACGCCGTGCCTGCAGCCCGGGCGTCTGGTCGGCCTCACGCACCTGTACAGGCGCGTGGCGGCGTTCCAGGCGCTCCAGTTCCTTGTCCAGATCGAGTTCGTCCAAGGCCTGGGCGGTCTGGGCCCAGGCCTCGTCGTCCGGGGCGATGGGGTGCCCTTGCACGGGGGTGGGCGCGGCAGGCGACGGCGCTGCCTCGGTTGCCGGCAGCGGGTTCGCCTGAGGGGGGGCGCTGCGGTTCTGTGCCAGCAGCTGCTTGGCGGCATTGAACACTTGCAGGCACTGGCCGCAACGCACCACGCCACGGGCCACGCTCAACTGGTGGTGGGTGACACGAAAGCTGGTCTGGCAATGCGGGCACTGGGTGACGAAACTGTCGGTCATGCGGCGATCCGGAGGCTGTGCTGAGGGCTATTCTAGGTTCGACTGGCGGCGGCGACCACTGATTCGCACCCAGCCATCGCGAACGACGATGGGGTCCAGGTCGAAATCGGCAGCGTAGGCGGCAGCCACTTCTTCACCTTGTTCGGCGAGGATGCCCGACAGCGCCAACAGGCCGCCCGGGCGAACCAGGCCGCTGAGTTGCGGTGCCAGCGCCACCAATGGCCCGGCCAGGATGTTGGCCACCAGCACGTCGGCCTGCATGGCAGGCATGTGCTCGGGCAGGTAGAGCGCGAACAGCTCGTCGGCAATGCCGTTGCGCCGGGCATTGTCGCGAGAGGCCTCGATGGCCTGCACATCGATGTCCGTGCCTACCGCTTCGCGCGCGCCCAGCAGCAGTGCAGCGATGGCCAGAATGCCCGAGCCACAGCCGAAGTCCAGGACCTGGGTGCCTTGCAGTTGCTGACCGTCGAGCCATTCAAGGCACAGCGCCGTGGTGGGGTGCGTGCCCGTGCCGAACGCCAGGCCAGGATCGAGCAACAGGTTCACGGCCTCCTTTTCCGGGGCATCGTGCCAGCTGGGCACGATCCACAGCCGGCGGCCGAAGCGCATCGGCTGGAAGTTGTCCATCCAGCTGCGTTCCCAATCCTGGTCTTCGATCACTTCGGCCTGGTGCTGGGGCAGCTCGACCCCCGTCAGCAGGTGCAGGTGCGCGAATACCTGCTCGGGGTTGGTGTCGGCCTCGAACAGGGCCAGCAGATGGGTGTGCGACCACAGCGGCGTGGTATTGAGGTCTGGCTCGAAGATGGGTTGATCTTCGGCGTCCATGAAGGTGACCGACACCGCGCCGACTTCCAGCAGCGCGTCTTCGTAGGTTTCGGCTTGTTCCGGGCTGATGGCCAGACGTACTTGCAGCCAGGGCATGGCGTGTACCTTTGATAGATCCAGAAGGGCAGCCCAAGGCTGCGCGGAAGCCTGGCAGTTTACGCGAGTGCGTGGGGTTTGTAGAGACGCCTGCGCCTGCCAGGTGCCGGTGCCTAAACAAAGCACAGGGACAGGGATTCGGCCCGGTAGGCGGGCTTGTCCTCGTCTTTTATCTCCAGTGTGGCGATGGCCTTGAGCAACCATTGGCCGGGGCGCTTTTGCTGCACATCGGCCAGCTCGACATGCAGGCGCACTTGGCTGTCGACCTTCACCGGCTGGATGAAGCGCACGCTGTCCAGGCCGTAGTTGACGACCATTTTCAACCCCTGTGGCAAGACCAGGATGTCTTCGATCAGCGCAGGTATCAGGGACAGGGTCAGAAACCCATGGGCGATGGTGCAGCCGAACACGGTCTGCGCCGCTCGCTGCGGGTCGACGTGGATGAACTGATGATCGCCAGTCGCCTCGGCGAAACGGTCGATACGCTGCTGGTCGATGGTCAGCCAGGCCGAGTGGCCGAGGGACTTGCCGATGTATTGGGTAAGCGCGGTGACCGGCACTAGCGGCATGGTGAGCCTCATGGGTATTAAATGGTACGTGCGTGCAAGATCAACACGCCCGGCCAGGCCGGTCAAGTTGCGCTCGGCGCTGGCAGCGTGCCCATGCTTATAATGAGCCGCACGCCTGAAGGAGAACGTTATGCTGTTGCGGGGTTTGACCTGGCTGGTGCTGTTCCAGCTGTTGGGGACGGCAGTCAATCATCTGTTGGTTCCCGTCTTGCCGGGGCCGATCATTGGCCTTTTGCTACTGCTGGGCTTTCTGATGGTGCGCGGCGAGGTGGGGGCCCCCCTCAATGAAGCTGCCGGCAGCCTGCTGCGCTACTTGCCGCTGTTGTTGGTGCCTCCTGCCGTGGGGGTGATGGTGTATGCCCGCGACATCGCCGCCGACTTCTGGGCCATTGTCGGCGCGCTGCTGATTTCCTGCCTGCTGACGCTGGTGGTAGTGGGCGTGCTGATGCAGAAACTCATTCATCGTCAGGCCCGGCGCGAGGACCAGCCATGATGCTCGACTGGCAAGGCGCAGTGAATGCAGTGGTCCACCACCCGTTGTTCGGCATTGGCGTGACCTTGGGGGCCTATCAGCTGGTGCTGGCCGGGTATGAGAAGACCCGTTGGATCTTCCTGCAGCCGGTGCTGGTGTCGATGGCGCTGGTCATCGGCGTACTGCTGCTATGCGGCATCGACTACGTCGAATACCGCAAGAGCACCGAAATCATGAACATCCTGCTGGGCCCTGCCACCGTGGCCTTGGCGGTGCCGCTGTTCCTGAACCTGCGCCGCATTCGTCAGTTGTTCTGGCCGACCTTGACTACGCTGGTACTCGGAGGCCTGTTCGCCACGGTGTGTTGCCTGTTGCTGGGGTGGTGGTTTGGCGCCGAGCACATGATCCTGATGACCATGGCACCCAAGTCCGTCACCTCGCCCATCGCGATGCTGGTAGCCGAGCAGATCGGTGGGGTGGCGGCGCTAGCTGCGGTCTTCGTGCTGATTACCGGGGTGATCGGGGCCATTTTCGGGCCTGCCTTGTTGAGCCGCTGCGGTGTGCTCAGCCCTGAAGCGCGGGGCATGTCCCTGGGCATCACGGCCCACGCGGTCGGCACCTCGGTGGCCTTGCAGGAAAGTGACGAATGCGGCGCCTTCGCCGCGCTGGCGATGAGCCTGATGGGCGTGGCAACGGCAGTGTTCCTGCCGCTGGCCGTCAGCCTGGTGGCTTGAGGAGTGATGATGATGCTACCGCTGTTTCCCCTCGACACCGTGCTGTTTCCAGGGTGTTTTCTCGACCTGCAGATTTTCGAAGCCCGCTACCTGGACATGATCGGGCGTTGCATGAAACAGGGCGAAGGCTTTGGCGTGGTCTGCATCGTGGAGGGCGAGCAGGTCGGCAAGGCGCCGCCCGTGGTGGCGTCCATTGGCTGCGAAGCCGTGATCCGCGATTTCGTCCAGCAGGAAAACGGCCTTTTGGGCATTCGCGTCGAAGGCGTGCGGCGTTTCGATCTGCAGGCCACCGAAGTGCTCAAGGATCAGCTGCTGGTGGGGCAGGTGCAGTGGCTGCCTGATCTTGAAGACAGCCCCTTGCAGGAAGCGGACGACGATTTGCTGGCGCTGCTGCTGGCCTTGGGCGAACATCCGATGGTCGAGGCGCTCGACATGCCCCGGGCCGTGGACGGGCGTCAGACACTGGCCAACCAACTGGCCTATCTGCTGCCCTTCACCGAGCAAGACAAGCTGGACTTGCTGGCCCAAGACTCGCCCGAGCAGCGGCTGGGCGAGATCCACAGGTTGCTTGAGCGCATCCAGGGTGAGCTGTTTGCCTGAATAGCGCCGGGCGTCAGTACTGGTACCTGAGCAGCGCGTGGGGCAGGGCGTGGGTGGCAAAGAAGGCCAGCAAGGCGATGCAGGCCGGCAACACCAGCCACCAGACCTTCAGGGGCAGGGCCGGCAGGGTCTGCCGGTACTGGGACAACGTCAGGCTGATCGCGCAGACGCAGCAGGCCAGCAGGGCACCGGCCAGGATGTCGGTGGGCCAGTGTGCACCCAGGTACACCCGCGACAGGGCGATGGCCAATGCCGGAATGCAGCCCAGCATGATCCAGGTCAGGCGCATGCGCGGTGGCTGGCCGCGGCCGGCGAGCACCGCCAGCACCAGAAAGAACGCAAACGACGCCGAGCTGTGGCCGCTGGGCATGCTGTAGCTGGTCAGCGGGTCGGTCAGCACTTCCGGGCGGGCCCGGGCGAACAGCCACTTGAGCGTGCCGTTGGCGATGGCGGTGCCCATCAGCGCCCCCGCGGCGAAGAAAGCGTGCCGCCACTGACGTACCACCAGCAGCAAGCCTGTCAGCAGCCCGCCCAGAAAGAACTGCGTGCGAAAATCCCCAAGCCGCGTCACCACCACCACGGCGCCGTCGATGGCCTGGCTGCGATGCTCCTGGACCAGGGTCATCACCCCGTCGTCGAAGTCGTGCAAGTAAGGCCAACCGAGAAACACCCCGACCAAGGCCAGCAGGCATAGGGCACCAATCAGCCGTGTGCCGTGCCGGCGGTCGCGGATGCTGGTGCTCAGACTAAGGCCGATGATCACCGCCAACGTGCCAAAAATGATGCCGGCCTGGGGCCAGAAGCCTTCGGGCAGGGGCAGGCGCATGGCAGCGCCCGTGGCCCAACCGGGCAGCAGGTAGGCGATCGACCATCCTGCGGCTGCCACCAGGCTAACGGCGATGAACCGCAGCAGGGGCATGTCGAACATGCCTGCGACCATTGGCAGCATGGGCCGCAACGGGCCGATGAAGCGGCCTACGAGCAGGCTGGCGATGCCATAGCGCTTGAAGTAGGTTTCGGCGCTGCCGATCCATTTCGGGTGGTGTCGCAACACCGGCAGGCGGCGAATGTTCTGGTGGAAATGCTTGCCGATCATGTAGGACAGCGCGTCACCCAGTAACCCGCCCAAAAAGCCCAGCAGCAAGGTTTCGCCAAGGCCCAGCACGCCGCTGCCTGCCAGCACGGCGACCGCGAACAGCAGCACCGTGCCGGGGACGATGATGCCGGCGATGGCCAGGCATTCGATGCACGCGACCAGGAAGATCGCGACGCCCAGCCACTGTGGGTTGGCGCCCAGCCAACCGGTCAGGCCGTCGAGCCATTGTTCCATGGTTCAGTTCTCTTGTTCGATGATGGAGAAGTCACGGCCTTCGACCTGGCCGCGCCGCAATGGGTTGCGCGTGCAGAACCGGGCGTACGCGGCATCGACGAAGCGGTACGGCAGGTGCTCGTCACGCCCGTGGGGAATGCCCAGGCGCGCTGCCTGGATCACCCGGGGCACCGGGTTGGCGCAGTCGTCCACATACAGCCGCTGCGGGTCGAAGCGCTGCGCATCCCACTGTGGCACCTTGAGGCCCAGCGCCCGGCACAACAGCGTCTGCCCTGCGCACAGGCGCTCGATGGGGCGCAGGTTGCCGCTGGCGTCGGGGTTGTTCAGGTGCATCTGCGCCAGGCTGTCTGGCCCGGACAAGGCATCCTGCCATGGGTAGGCAGACTTGATGAGCACCGCATTGCCGGGGCCCTGGGCGCTGAAGTTCAGGGAGTCGCCGCCGCGGGCGTAGTACATATAGATGTGCCCACCATCGAGAAACAGCGCCTTGCGCTTTTCGGTGTAGCCCAACGACGCATGGCTACCCTTGTCGGCGAGGTAATAGGCCTCGGTCTCGATGATACGGGCGGCGAGCCACAGGTTGCTTTGGCGGTGGCGGATAACCTTGCCCAACAGGGCTTTGGCCAAGGTCTGGGCGTCGCGGTCGAAAAAGCTGTCTGGCAGTGCTGGCATGCAAGGGCTTCGCAGGCTAAAGGCATGAGGGTAACAAGCGCTACCTTAACCGAATCTGAAACCTGCGAATATGCGACGGCGCACGGCAGCGATTTCCACAGAGTTCTGCGTTTTTATGGATAAGCCCGGTTACATCTTTCCTACGGATTACCCACAGCTTTTTTTACCATCCGCCACCCACCGCTGGGCGTACACCTGCGCGACAGTTATAATCAGCCGTTTCCCCACCGCCAAGACACCGAGCCCATGACTGAGTCCGTTCTTGACTACATGACCCGCCTGGGTCGCGCAGCCCGTGAAGCCTCCCGGGTAATCGGCCGTGCGAGTACCGCGCAGAAGAACCGTGCGCTGCACGCTGCCGCCGACGCGCTGGATACAGGGCGTGAAGCGCTGATCGCGGCCAACGAGCAGGACTTGGCCCATGGCCGTGCCACCGGGCTGGAAGCCGCGTTGCTCGACCGCCTGGCCCTGACCCCGGCGCGTATCGACGGCATGATCACCGGCCTGCGCCAGGTTGCCAGCCTGCCTGACCCGGTCGGTGCCATTCGCGACATGAGCTACCGCCCATCGGGTATCCAGGTCGGCAAGATGCGCACGCCGCTGGGCGTCATCGGCATCATTTACGAATCACGCCCGAACGTCACCATCGACGCGGCCAGCCTGTGCCTGAAGTCAGGCAATGCCACCATCCTGCGCGGCGGCTCCGAAGCCATCCACTCCAACCGCGCCATTGCCGCCTGCATCCAGCGCGGCCTGGCGGCGGCAGGCTTGCCCGCGGCCGTGGTCCAGGTGGTGGAAACCACCGACCGCGAGGCAGTGGGCGCGCTGATCAGCATGCCCGAGTTCGTCGATGTCATCGTGCCGCGCGGCGGCCGTGGCCTGATCGAGCGCATCAGCCGCGACGCCCGGGTACCGGTCATCAAGCACCTGGACGGTATCTGCCATGTCTATGTCAGCCAGCATGCCGACCTGGACAAGGCCTGGCGCGTGGCGTTCAACGCCAAGACTTACCGCTACGGCATCTGCGGGGCGATGGAAACACTGCTGGTGGACCAGCAGGTTGCCGAGCGCTTCCTGCCAGAGATGGCGCGTCGCTTCCAGGAAAAGGGCGTTGAGTTGCGCGGTTGCGAGCGTACCTGTGCGCTGATCGACGCGCACGCGGCCAGCGAAGATGACTGGCACGCCGAGTACCTCGATGCAGTACTGTCCATCCGTGTGGTGCAAGGCCTGGATCAGGCCATCGAACATATCAACCACTACGGCTCGCACCATACCGACTCGATCATCACCGAGCATCAGGGGCAGGCGCGCCAGTTCATGGCTGAGGTCGACTCGGCCTCCGTCATGCTCAACACCCCGACGTGCTTCGCCGACGGCTTCGAATATGGTTTGGGTGCCGAGATCGGCATTTCCACCGACAAGCTTCACGCCCGTGGCCCGGTTGGCCTCGAAGGCCTGACGTGCGAGAAATACGTGGTGATCGGCGACGGTCAACTGCGCGGCCAGGAGTCCTGCTGAGTTGAGTCAGGCCCAGGCAGTGCGCCGCGTCGGCATTCTTGGCGGCACCTTCGACCCGGTTCACATCGGCCATCTGCGCAGTGCGCTGGAAGTCGCCGAGTTCATGGCCCTGGACGAGCTGCGCCTGCTGCCCAATGCTCGCCCGCCGCACCGAGACACGCCGCAAGTGGCCGCGCATGATCGCCTGGCCATGGTGCGGGGCGCCGTCGCGGGCGTTGCAGGCCTGAGCGTGGACGCACGTGAACTGGCACGGGACAAACCGTCGTACACCATCGATACGCTGGAGTCGATCCGTGCCGAGCTTGCTGCTGATGACCAGCTGTTCCTGGTGCTGGGCTGGGACGCCTTTTGCGGACTGCCCGGTTGGCACCGCTGGGAAGAACTGCTGCAACACTGCCACATCCTGGTGCTGCAACGCCCGGATGCGGACGTAGACCCCCCCGACGAACTGCGCAACCTGCTGGCTGCCCGTTCGCAGAGCGATCCCACCGCCATGTCCGGCCCGGCGGGAAACATTTCGTTCGTCTGGCAGACACCGCTTGCGGTGTCGGCTACACAGATCCGACAGCTGCTGGCCAGCGGCAGGTCGGTGAGGTTCCTGGTGCCGGACGCCGTACTGGCCTACATCGAGGCGCACGAACTGTATCGTGCGCCCAACTGACGGTGCCCCTGGCACCTCATCCTACGAGTTGAACGAGTTTTATATGACCAAGCAGAAAATTTACGGCGACGAACTGGTCGCAGTGACCACGGCAGCGCTGGAAGACGTCAAGGCCCAGGATATCCAGGTCATCGACGTGCGTGACAAGCACAGCCTGACCGACTACATGATCATCGCCACCGGTACCTCCAACCGTCAGATCAACGCCATGGCCGAGAAGGTCCGCGAGGCGGTCAAGGCCAAGGGCGCCCAGCCGCTGGGTGAGGAAGGCAAGGGTGACAGCGATTGGGTGCTGCTGGACCTTAACGATGTCATCGTGCACATGATGACCGCGGCTGCACGCCAGTTCTACGACCTCGAACGCCTGTGGCAGGGTGCCGAGCAGAGCCGCGCCGCCGATGGCAAGCACCACAGCCCGGACCATGTCCACGAGTACTCCGACAAGCTCAAAGATCGCGAATAAGGAAAGCGCCGTGCGTCTGCGCCTGATCGCGGTCGGCTCGCGCATGCCGAAGTGGGTCGAGGAGGGCTGGCATGAGTATGTCAAGCGCCTGCCGGCCGAACTGTCGCTCGAGCTGGTGGAAATACCGCTGAACACCCGCGGCAAGAATGCCGACGTCGCCCGCCTGATTCGCCAGGAGGGCGAAGCCATGCTCAGCAAGGTGCAACCCGGCGAGCGCGTCGTGACCCTTGAGGTTCATGGCAAGCCGTGGAGCACCGAGCAGCTGGCAGGTGAGCTGGACCGCTGGCGCCTGGATGCGCGCACGGTGAATTTGATGGTGGGCGGGCCCGAAGGGCTTGCGCCGCAAGTGTGCGCCCGCGCCGATCAGCGCTGGTCCCTGTCGCCGCTGACCTTGCCGCACCCGCTGGTCAGGATACTCATCGGCGAGCAGGTCTACCGGGCCTGGACGGTGTTGTCCGGCCATCCCTACCACAAATGAGCCTGTAAGCAGCCCGATGTCGCAGCCGATCCGCCTCAAGGACCACGAAAAAGACGCCCGTCTGGTGCGCAACCGCGTCGTGGTCGGCGCCGTGGCGGTCATGCTGCTCATCTGCGTGCTGATTGCGCGGCTGTACTACCTGCAGATCATCCAGTACGACTACCACTCCACGCTGTCGGAGAACAACCGGGTGCACGTGCAGCCGATCCCGCCGACACGCGGGCTGATCTTCGACCGCAACGGGGTAGTGATCGCCGACAACCGGCCCAGCTTCAGCCTGTCCATGACCCGGGAGCGTGCCGGAGACTGGCAGCAGGTACTGGACAGCATCGTCGAGATACTGGAACTCACCCCAGACGACCGCGCGCTGTTCGAAAAGCGCATGCGCCAGGGGCGCAGGCCGTTCGAGCCGGTACCTATCCTGTTCGAACTCAACGAGGAACAGATCGCCCGTGTGGCGGTGAACCAGTTCCGCTTGCCAGGGGTGGAAGTGGTCGCCCAGCTGGTACGTCACTACCCACAGGGGGCGCATTTCGCGCATTCGGTGGGCTACGTCGGGCGTATCAACGAGAAAGAGCTCAAAACCCTGGACCCTGTGAACTACAGCGGCACGCACCACATCGGCAAGACCGGCATCGAGCGGTTCTACGAGGCCACGCTGCACGGCCAGGTCGGCTACGAAGAAGTCGAGACCAACGCCCGCGGCCGTGTGCTCAGGGTGCTCAAGCGTACCGATCCCAAGCCTGGCAAGGACATCGTGCTGAGCCTGGACATCAAGTTGCAGGAAGCGGCCGAGGCCGCCCTGGCCGGGCGCCGTGGCGCGGTGGTTGCGCTTGACCCACGCACCGGTGAAGTGCTCGCCATGGTGAGCCAGCCCAGCTTCGACCCCAACCTGTTCGTCACTGGCATCAGCTTCAAGGCCTATGCCGAACTGCGTGATTCGATCGACAGGCCGCTGTTCAACCGCATCCTGCGCGGCCTCTACCCGCCCGGCTCGACGATCAAGCCCGCCGTGGCGATCGCCGGCCTGGACAGCGGCGCGGTGACCCCAAGCAGCCGTGTGTTCGACCCTGGGTACTACCAGCTGCCCAACTACGATCACAAATACCGTAACTGGAACCGCTCGGGTGACGGCTGGGTGGACCTGGATACCGCCATCATGCGCTCCAACGACACCTACTTCTACGACCTGGCCCACAAGATGGGCATCGACCGGTTGTCCAGCTATATGAACAAGTTCGGCATCGGCCAGCGGGTATCGCTGGACATGTTCGAAGAGTCCGCAGGGTTGATGCCGTCGCGGGAATGGAAGCGGGCCACGCGCCGGCAGGCCTGGTTCCCGGGCGAAACCCTGATCCTGGGTATCGGCCAGGGCTACATGCAGGCCACGCCGCTGCAGCTTGCGCAGGCGACGGCGCTGATTGCCAACAAGGGTGTGTGGAATCGGCCGCACCTGGCCAAGACCATCGAAGGGGAACCGCCGGTGGACGAAAACCCAATGCCGGACATCGTGCTGCGCGACAAGGCCGATTGGGCGCGCGTGACCCATGGCATGGAGCAGGTGATGCACGGCGCGCGCGGTACTGCCCGCAAGGCCGCCATCGGCGCCCAATACCGCATCGCCGGCAAAAGTGGTACCGCCCAGGTGGTGGCCATCAAACAGGGCGAGAAGTACGACCGCAACAAACTTCAGGAGCGTCACCGCGACCATGCCTTGTTCGTGGCCTTCGCCCCGGCAGACGACCCCAAGATCGTGGTGTCGGTCATGGTCGAGAACGGTGAGTCGGGTTCTGGGGTGGCTGCGCCAGTGGTGCGCCAGATCATGGATGCCTGGCTGCTGGACGAAAACGGCCGGCTCAAGCCTGAGCTTGCGCCGGCTACCGCTACTCAGGAGTCGCCGCTGTGATGAACAATTTCGATCGCATGCTCTCCAGCGAGGATGTGATGCGTCGGCGCGCCAGCTTCCTGCAGCGCATCCACGTCGATGGTCCTTTGCTGATCATCCTCCTGACCCTGGCCGCAGGCAGCCTGTTCGTGCTGTATTCGGCCAGCGGCAAGAACTGGGACCTGTTGCTCAAGCAGGCCACCTCGTTTGGCATTGGCCTGGTATCGATGTTCGTCATCGCCCAGCTCGAGCCACGGTTCATGGCGCGATGGGTGCCACTGGCCTACCTCACCGGGGTGTTGCTGCTGGTGGTGGTGGACGTGATGGGCCACAACGCCATGGGTGCAACGCGCTGGATCAACATACCCGGGGTGATTCGCTTCCAGCCCTCCGAGTTCATGAAGATCATCATGCCGGCGACCATCGCCTGGTACCTGTCCAAGCGCACCCTGCCGCCGCACCTCAAGCATGTGGCCATCAGCCTGGTATTGATTGGCGTGCCGTTCATCCTGATCGTGCGCCAGCCGGACCTGGGTACGGCGTTGCTGATCCTGGCCTCCGGTGCCTTCGTCCTGTTCATGGGCGGCCTGCGCTGGCGTTGGATTCTCAGCGTGCTGGCGGCCACGGTGCCGGTGGCGGTGGCCATGTGGTTCTTCGTGATGCACGACTACCAGAAGCAGCGGGTGCTGACCTTCCTCGACCCGGAGAGCGACCCGCTAGGTACGGGCTGGAACATCATCCAGTCCAAGGCAGCGATTGGTTCTGGCGGCGTGTTCGGCAAGGGGTGGCTGCTGGGCACCCAGTCGCACCTGGACTTTCTGCCTGAAAGCCACACCGACTTCATCATCGCCGTGCTGGGCGAGGAGTTCGGCCTGGTGGGCATTTGCCTGTTGCTGATCGTCTACCTGCTGCTGATCGGCCGGGGCCTGATGATCACGGCGCAGGCACAGACATTGTTCGGCAAGCTGCTGGCAGGCAGCTTGACCATGACGTTCTTTGTATACGTGTTCGTCAATATCGGGATGGTAAGTGGCCTTTTGCCCGTCGTTGGCGTGCCGTTGCCCTTCATTAGCTATGGCGGAACTTCATTGGTGACGCTGCTGTCAGCGTTTGGCGTTCTGATGTCGATCCACACGCATCGAAAGTGGATCGCACAGGTTTGAATAAGGTGAACAATTACATGCAAGCAGTGCGTAACTGGGCTACCCGTTGTGCGCCGTGGTTTGGTGCGGTGAGCCTGTTTGGCGCTGTACAGCTGGCCGAGGCCGGCGACTACGACAACTCGCCCCAGGTGGCCGAATTCGTTGGCCAGATGAGCCGCGACCATGGTTTTGCCCCAGAACAACTGATGGGCGTGTTCCGTGAAGTGCAGCGCAAGCAGTCGATTCTCGATGCGATTTCGCGGCCCGCCGAACGGGTCAAGCCCTGGAAGCAATATCGCCCCATGTTCCTCACCGACGCGCGCATCGCGCGGGGCGTGGACTTCTGGCGTCAGCACGAGGCCGTGCTGGCGCGGGCCGAGAAGGAATACGGGGTGCCGGCACAATACATCGTGTCGATCATTGGCGTTGAAACCTTCTTCGGACGCAACACGGGCAACTTCCGGGTGCTCGACGCGTTGTCCACCCTGGGCTTCGATTATCCCCCCCGCGCCGAATTCTTCCGCAAGGAACTGCGTGAGTTCCTGCTGCTGGCCCGTGAAGAACAACTCGATCCCCTGACCCTCAAGGGCTCCTATGCCGGGGCCATGGGGCTGCCGCAGTTCATGCCCAGCAGCTTTCGCAACTATGCCGTGGACTTCGACGGTGATGGGCACATCAACATCTGGACCAACCCCGATGATGCCATCGGCAGCGTGGCAAGCTACTTCAAGCGCCATGGCTGGATGGCCGGACAGGAAGTGGTCAGCCGCGCAACCGTGCAGGGCGAGCGCGCCGATCAAGGCCTGACCACCGGTATCGAGCCGGCCAGCACGGTCGGACAGTTGCGTGCCCTTGGCTGGTCGGTTCATGATTCGCTGCGCGATGATCTGCCCGTCACGGCCTTCCGCCTGGAGGGTGAGAACGGCCCCGAGTACTGGGTGGGGCTCAAGAATTTCTACGCGATCACTCGCTACAACCGCAGCGTGATGTATGCCATGGCGGTGCATCAGCTTGCGCAACAGCTGGTCCAAGCACGGGGCGTCAACTAATGCGCGCAATTTTCTCTACCACTTCCTTCAAACTGATCACCTGCGCAGCCATCGGCCTGGCATTGGTCAGTTGCTCCTCCAGCCGCCCGGCGCCCAAGAGTTCCAGCGGTGCGAGCGTGGTGCGCAGCCAGCCCGGCCTGGACATCAACCGTGCCCACAAGGACGGTGCGCCGTGGTGGGATGTGGACGTCAACAAGATCCCCGATGCCACGCCCACCCTGCACACCGGCAACTACAAAGCCAACCCCTACACCGTCCTGGGCAAGACCTACTACCCGATGCAGGATGCGCGCAACTACCGCGCCGAGGGCACGGCGTCGTGGTATGGCACCAAGTTCCATGGCCAGAACACCGCCAACGGCGAGCTGTACGACCTGTACGGCATGAGTGCCGCGCACAAGACACTGCCACTGCCCGCCTATGTGAAGGTGACTAACCTGGCTAACGGTCGCAGCGTTATCCTGCGGGTAAACGATCGCGGCCCGTTCTATTCCGATCGCATCATCGACTTGTCGTACGCGGCGGCGAAGAAGCTGGGCTACGCCGAGATCGGCACTGCCCATGTGCGCGTCGAAGGCATCGACCCCCAGCAGTGGTGGGCACAACGTGGCCAGACGCCACCCATGGTGCTCAAGGAGCCCCAGGTGGCCCAGACCCAGGCGATCCCGGCCAGCTCCGGTCGGGTAGAGCAGTGGACGCCGCCGCCACAGCAGCATGCAGCACCGGTGGTGCCGGTGCAGGTAGGCGGCAACAACGTGCCTGCTGGCACTGGCGGCAGCTTCCTGCAAGTCGGCGCTTTCGCCAACCCGGATGCGGCCGAGCTGCTGCGCGCCAAGCTCAGCAGCATGGTCAGCGCACCGGTGTTCATCAGCTCGGTCGTGCGTAACCAGCAGACATTGCATCGTGTACGCCTGGGGCCGATCAACAGCCAGGGTGAAGTCCAGCAGGCGCAGAACAGCATTCGCCTGGCGAACCTAGGGCAGGCCAAGCTGGTCACAGCTGACTGACCAGGCGTCCCGGCAGGATGACCGACCCCTCGCGCACGGTATGAACAGCCTGCGTGTGGGGTTCACCTACGGGCAAGCACGGTGCAATGTGGCGGTTTTGTCATGAATTGACAGGCTCAGCCATGTACAATGCCGGTTTTGCCCGCAGCGGCACCCTGTCGCACGTTGCCGGGCCAGGCCTCAGGCCAATAACTAGACTGACCGGTGCTGGGCCGTGTGCTTGCCCAGAAAACATCTCCAGACCATTAAGCGATTTTCGAGAGACGGATGAACATCACCAACCTTGCCAAACGACTTTGCTTGCCCGTATTGCTCCTGCTCACTCCGGTAGCCTTCGCGGCCGAGCAGATGACGCCCGCGCCGCCTCAACTGGCAGCCAAGTCCTACGTACTCATGGACGCGTCCAGCGGCAACGTGCTGGTCGAGAACAACGGTGACGAGCGTCTTCCGCCAGCCAGCCTGACCAAGCTGATGACCGCCTACATCGCCACGCTGGACATCCGCCGTGGCCAGATCGGCGAAAACGACCCGGTGACCGTCAGCGAAAACGCCTGGCGCACCGGGGGCTCGCGCATGTTCATCAAGGTGGGCAGCCAGGTGACCGTCAGCGACCTGCTGCACGGCATCATCATCCAATCCGGCAACGATGCGTCCGTCGCCCTGTCCGAGCACATCGCCGGCAGCGAAGACGCGTTCGCCGACATGATGAACAAGACCGCTGCCGACCTGGGCATGACCAACAGTCACTTCATGAACCCCACCGGCCTGCCGAACCCGGAGCATTATTCTTCTGCTCACGACATGGCGATCCTGGCCCGTGCGATCATCAACGTCGATCCGGCTCACTACGCCATCTATTCGCAGAAAGAGTTCTTCTGGAACAACATCAAGCAGCCTAACCGCAACTTGCTGTTGTGGCGTGACAAGACCGTGGACGGCCTTAAGACCGGCCACACCGAAGAGGCTGGCTACTGCATGGTGGCGTCGGCCGTACGTGACGGGCAGCGCCTGATCGCCGTGGTGTTCGGTACCAATAGCGAGCAGTCCCGTGCTGCCGAAACCCAGAAGCTGCTGACCTACGGTTTCCGCTTCTTCGAAACCCAGACCTTCTATCAGAAAGGCACCGAGCTGACCAAGGCGCCGGTCTGGAAAGGCGCCACCAGCGAAGTCAAGGCAGGCCTTGCCGAAGACCTGACCATGACCATGCCCAAGGGCCAGCTTAAGCGCCTGCAGGCTTCGATGACCATGAACCCACAACTGACCGCACCTATTGCCAAGGGTGACGTGATCGGCAAGGTTGAAGTCAAATTGGACGACAAAGTGGTTCATAGCGCCGACCTGATCGCCCTCGATGGCGTCGAGGAAGGTGGTTTCTTCCGCCGTATGTGGGATAGCATCCGTCTATTCTTCTACGGGTTGTTCAACTGACACGTGACCTGCACACCCCCGCGTGATCGCGGGGGTGTTGTTGTTGCCACGGCTTGCGAGGCCGTTTCCGCCATGAGCGAACCAGACGTCAAGTCTCATAAAATCGAATTTCCCTGTGCCGACTACCCGATCAAAGTCATTGGTGACACTGGTGTCGGCTTCAAGGACACCGTGATCGAAGTGCTCAGCAAATACGCCAAGGTCGATCTTTCCACGCTGGCCGAACGCCAGAGCAAGGAAGGCAAGTACACCACCGTGCAACTGCACATCGTGGCCGAAAGCGAAAACCAGCTCCACGACATCAACAGCGCCCTGCGTGCCACCGGCATCGTGAAAATGGTGCTGTGATGCCCGGCTGCCTCGGTGTCCGCGAACTTGGCCTGCAGCCCTATGAGCCGGTGCTCGAGGCCATGCGGCGTTTCACTGAGCAGCGCACTGCCGATACCCAGGATGAAGTCTGGCTGGTCGAACACCCGCCGGTCTTCACGCAAGGGCAGGCTGGCAAGGCCGAGCACCTGCTGGTGCCGGGCGATATCCCCGTGGTGCAGGCCGACCGTGGTGGCCAGGTGACCTATCATGGGCCAGGCCAGCTGGTGGCCTACCTGCTGCTGGATGTACGCCGCCTGGGCTTTGGCGTACGCGACCTGGTCAGCCGCATCGAGCGCAGCCTGATCGCTTTGCTCGATGGCTACGCGGTGCAGGCCGCTGCCAAACCCGATGCACCCGGTGTGTATGTGGACGGCGCGAAGATCGCTTCGCTTGGCCTGCGTATCCGCAACGGCCGCTCCTTTCATGGCCTTGCCTTGAACGTGGACATGGACCTGGCGCCCTTTTGCCGAATCAACCCCTGCGGTTATGCGGGGCTGGCGATGACCCAGCTGCGTGACCTGGCAGGCCCGATCGAACTCGACGAGGTCAGGACAAGGCTGCGCGAACAGCTGGTCAAGCACCTCGACTACGCAGAGCAGACGACCCTCACGGGCGGAATCGACTGAATATGACTACTGTGCAAGAAGCCGTGCCGAACCTGATCCCAACCCAGGACGCTACGCCGCGCTCCGCCCCCAAGAAGGTCGAAGCTGGGGTCAAGCTGCGAGGCGCCGACAAGGTCGCGCGCATCCCGGTCAAGATCATCCCCACTGACGAGCTGCCCAAGAAGCCTGACTGGATCCGTGTGCGTATCCCGGTCTCGCCCGAGGTAGACCGCATCAAGCAACTGCTGCGCAAGCACAAGCTGCACAGCGTCTGCGAGGAGGCCTCCTGCCCGAACCTGGGCGAGTGCTTCTCGGGCGGCACCGCCACCTTCATGATCATGGGCGACATCTGCACGCGCCGCTGCCCGTTCTGCGACGTGGGGCATGGCCGTCCCAAGCCGTTGGACGTGGACGAGCCGAAGAACCTTGCGGTGGCCATTGCCGACCTGCGCCTGAAGTACGTGGTCATCACCTCGGTTGACCGTGATGATTTGCGCGATGGCGGCGCCCAGCATTTCGCCGACTGCATCCGCGAAATCCGCGCTTTGTCGCCAGGCGTGCAGCTTGAAACCCTGGTGCCGGATTACCGGGGCCGTATGGACGTCGCGCTGGCGATCACGGCTCAGGAGCCGCCGGATGTGTTCAACCACAACCTCGAAACCGTGCCGCGTCTGTACAAGGCCGCTCGCCCGGGTTCGGACTACGACTGGTCGCTGGACCTGCTGCAGAAGTTCAAGCAGCTGGTACCGCATGTTCCTACCAAGTCTGGCCTGATGCTCGGGTTGGGCGAGACCGACGAAGAAGTGATCGAGGTCATGCACCGCATGCGCGAGCACGACATCGACATGCTCACCCTGGGTCAATACCTGCAGCCATCGCGCAGCCACTTGCCGGTACAGCGTTTCGTGCACCCTGACACCTTCGCCTGGTTCGCCGAGGAAGGCTACCGCATGGGCTTCAAGAACGTCGCTTCCGGCCCGCTGGTGCGCTCGTCCTACCATGCCGACCAGCAAGCGCACGAAGCCAAGATCAAACTCTGATCTGACCGTAAAAAGAGAAATGCCGATGCGCCGCAAGGCCGCGTCGGCATTTTTTTTTCTACCAGCCAAGCCGTAAGCTGTTTGTGACAAGCCGTATGGAGTTGCCCGATGAACTGCGTAGAACCTTCTGCCTTGCCACTGCGCAAGGCCATTGAGCCCGATGCCTGCTTTGCCGTGGTTGCCCCGGCAGGCCCGGCGCGTCTGGATGTGCACAAAGCGGCCCAGTGGTTCGCCGAGCGCGGCTACCGCTGCCGGGTCTATCCAGGTGCGACTCAGTCCGAGGGCTACCTGGCAGGCGCCGACGCGCAGCGGCTACAGGATCTGCACGACGCCTTCCGGGACCCGTCCATCGACGCGGTTCTGTGCATGCGTGGCGGCTACGGCAGCATGCGCCTGCTGGACAAGCTCGATTTCGAGCTGTTGCAACACCATCCCAAGCCTTTGATTGGCTACAGCGATATCACCGCCTTGCATGCGGCGCTCTACCGTCACACAGGGATGATCAGCTTCCACGGGGCCATGCTCAACGCCGACCTGCTGGGTGGCAAGCAGGCACCGACCGAATCGTCGCTGGTGGCGCAGTTGAGCGGGCAGGTGGCAGCCGGTGACCTGATCACGCACCCGGTGCAGTTCCCCTTGCACACGGTCTTCCCCGGCCTTGCCAGTGGCCCGCTGCTGGGTGGGAATCTGTCGATGCTGGGTGCGACCTTGGGGACCTTGGCAGAGCTGCACACCCAGGGCTGCATCCTGTTCATCGAAGACGTGAACGAGCCGTTGTACCGAGTCGATCGCCTGCTGACGCAGTTACGGCTAGCCGGCAAGCTAGAAGGCATCAGGGGTGTGCTGGTAGGGGACTTTGCTGGCATTACCGCGGCGGCGCTGGCACCGCTGCTGCGCGACACGTTCGGCCCTCTGGGCGTCCCTGTGCTGGCCGGATGGCGCAGTGGGCACTGTGACCCCAATATCTGCCTGCCGCTAGGTGCCCGAGTAACGCTGGACAGCGAGCGGCAGCGCCTGGTGCTGGAGCAGGCGTTGTTCCAGGCATGAGCCTGGCGCCAAGGCCACCCCAGGGTCACGGTTACCGTGCCCAGGGGGACCCGCATTGTTGCCAGTCAGCGAGAGCGTGTGGCTACCGTAGGCTCTCCAGGAGCTTGTGCGTCGGATAGCCATCGGCTGGCCAGCCCAGGCCCTGCTGGGCATTACGGATGGCCTTGCGGGTGTTGGCGCCAATGATCCCATCGGCGTTGCCCGCCTCAAAGCCCTTGGCATTGAGCAAGTTCTGCAACTCCATGCGCTCGCTACGGCTCAGGGGGGTGTCGTCCTTGGGCCAGCTGCCAGCGATGAAGCCCCAGCCGGTGAAGCGATCGCTCAGGAGACTGACGGCCAGCGCGTAAGCCGATGAGTTGTTGTATTTGAGAATGGCGCGGAAATTGTCGAGAACCAGGAATGCCGGGCCTCGCGCGCCAGCGGGCAGCAACAGGGCGGCTGGCAACTCATTGCTACCGGCTGGCAACTGCGTACCAGCAGGCAGTGTCAGGCCCATGGCCAACCATTCGGCGATCGGCTTGCGCGAGGTCCCGTCAGCTTGCCAATAATCGAAGCCTGCCGGTACCTGCACCTCGAACCCCCAGGGTTGGCCACGCTTCCAGCCTGAGCTTTGCAGGTAGTGTGCAGTGGAGGCCAAGGCATCGGGCGTGCTGTTCCAGATATCGCGGCGGCCATCGCCGTCGAAATCCACGGCATGGGTGTTGTAGGTGGTCGGGATGAATTGGGTCTGGCCCATGGCGCCGGCCCAGGAGCCGCGCATCGCATCAGGCTGAATATCACCGTGCTGGATGATCTGCAGGGCGGCAATCAGCTGGTCTTGGGCAAACTGTGGGCGTCGTCCTTCGTAGGCCAGGGTGGCCAGGGAGCGGATCACTGACTTGCTGCCCTGGAACTGGCCGAAGTTGCTTTCCATACCCCATACCGCGACCAGGATCTGGCGATCAACGCCGTAGCGCTGTTCCAGGCGGGTCAGCAGCTCGGCGTTCTGCTCCAGCAGCCTTTTGCCGTTGCGTACGCGCACGGGGGACAAGGCACCTTCCAGGTACTCCCAGACTGGCCGGGTGAACTCTGGCTGGCTTCGGTCAGCCTTGATCACGTCCATGTCCGGCGTGACGCCGAGAAACGCCTTGTCGAAAATTTCCGGGGCAATGCCTGCTTGCAGGGCCTGTTGGCGGAAACCTGCTTGCCACTGGGCAAAGGTTTGGGACGGCTGGATATCTGGGTTGCTGTCTGGCGCCTTGCCAGGTGCATTCACGACAGGTGCCGGCTGCGCCTGGGCGAGGGGCAATGCATCGGCTGCCGTGGGTTTTTCCGCACAGGCAACGAGCAGGATGAAGCTGGAGGCCGCAACGAGCTGGCGGGTTTCCCAACGAGGAAAAAGACGGTAGAGCATGCACAGGTCCAGGTCTGCAGGTCAGGTGATGACCATATCATGCCTGCGCTACGGATGCCTTCATGCCGCCAAAAAGTAAGAAGCCTCCCAATCTCTCGATTGGAAGGCTTCGCGGCGGTAGCTGCCCTTGCCTTTCTCCGGCCGTTCCTGACGGCAACGGAACAGGGGCTGGGCGACGATGGACTTGGCCTTGTTATGGCCTTGCTTGTTTGGTTTTTTGCTCATGAAGGTGGTTCCTGCGTTGGGACGGTGCGGGCTGCACTGTGCAGGCTTGGCCGTGGGCAGGCCAATTGATTGTTTATATGGTCGTGAGTGTCATCCAGGCCTCATGAGGCGGCTTGCCGGCCATGGCCAACAAGCGCGGGCTCTATAGGCAGGGCTTCGACTATTGGGCAGGCAGCGCTAGGCGCTGGCCGGCCATCAGTAGCACCAGGCGCGCCAGGCCTGTCCAGGGAGAACCTTGCGCCTGGCCCTTGATCTGGGCGTCGATACGCTGGGCGTCCTGCAGCAGCTGCGACCAGCGCTGGGCGGGTAACCGCTGCAGGGCCTTGCTAACCAAGGGGCGGCGTTTGTCCCAGATGGGTGGGCGTGCCTGGCTGAAGGCCTTGTCCAGGGGAACGCCCTGGCTGAACTGCTGGGCCAGGCCCGCCAGTTGCCGCAGTTCACGGGCCAGGGCCCAGAGGATCACCGGGGGCTCCACGCCTTCGCCGCGCAGGCCTTCGAGCATGCGCAAGGCATGGGCGGCTTCACCCTTGAGAATGGCGTCGACCAGCCCGAAGACATCGAAGCGCGCGCTGTCCGCCACCGCGGCCTGGACCGTTTCCAGGGTGATGACGTTGCCCTCGGCCAGCAGCTTGAGCTTTTCGATTTCCTGCGCGGCCGCGAGCAAGTTGCCCTCCACGCGCGCAGCAATCAGGTCCACGGCGTCACGCTGGGCACTCAGGCCTGCCTGTTGCAACCGCTGATTGATCCATTGGGGCAACTGATGCGCGTCCACGGGCCATATCTGGATGAACTGGCAATGATCACCCTCGACCAGTGCCTTGCCCCATTTGGTCTTCTGCGCGCTGGCATCGAGCTTTGGCAAGCTGATCAGCAGCAGCGTGTCTTCGGCAGGGCGGGCGCAGTATTCCAGCAACGCGGCAGCGCCCTTGTCACCCGGCTTGCCCGAGGGCAGGCGCAGTTCCAGCAGGCGTCGCTGGGCGAAAAGCGACAGGCTCGCACCCGCTTGCAGCAGGGTGCCCCAATCGAAGTTGGCATCGGCACTGAATACCTGGCGCTCGTCGAAACCTTGCTGGCGGGCGGCGCTGCGGATGGCGTCGGCCGCTTCCTGGCACAGCAACGGGTCATCGCCGCTGACCACGTAGACGGGCGCGAGTGAGCCTTGCAGGTGTTTGGTGAGTTGAGCGGGGGCGAGTTTCATGGCATCGGGGGCAGGGCGCCAGACAGCGCCCTGCACGGGCTCAGTTGCCCGGCACTTCCAGCGGCGACTGCTGCGGTGTCTCGGCCTGCTGGCGACGCGCGGCTTCCAGCGCATCCGCTTCGGCCTTGGCACGCTCATCGGCCTTGCGCTGCAATTCATCGAGCTGGGCAGGGGTGAGGTTTTGCAGGCGCACGATCATGGCATTGACCAAGTCGCGGCGCATCTCGTCACGGGCGCGTTTGGCATCCTGCTCGGAACCGGTGATGTTCGAGGCGTCACGCACATAGACCTTGCGCACTTCGACCTTGTCGCTGGTCAGCTCCAGGTTGTTCAGGCCCTGGATGCTGTAGTCCAGCTCGGTGGTGAGCTCGAATTCCGCCGTGCGGTTGCCGCTGTTGTAGGTAACGGCGCGCTGGCGCTCCTGTTCGTTGGTCAGCACCAGGCGGTAAGGTGCGCCTGCGTGGACGTTCACGCCGCTGCGCTCGAGCACTTCGCGCAGTTGAATCACGGTCGGGCCGTAAGCGTTGCGCGCGCTGACGTCCATCTCCTTGACGCTCATTTCGCTGGTGCCCGTGCCGCGCAGCTGGAACCCGCAGGCGCTGAGCATGACCGCCAGGCCAACTACCAGCAGATTGCGTTTGATCATGTTGTTGCTCCCTCGTGAGCCTGTTCCGCCCGTGCGCAGAGCCTGCGAACGGGCGTTGCCATCAGTTGGCGACGATATTGACCAGTTTGCCCGGCACTACGATGACCTTGCGGATGGCCAGGCCATCGATGAAGCGCAGGACATTCTCGTTGCTGCGCGCGGCGGCTTCGACTTCTTCGCGGCTGGCTGCGGCTGGCATCTCGATCTGGCCACGCAGCTTGCCATTGACTTGCACCACCAGGGTCACGGTGTCCTGTACCAGCGCGGCTTCATCCACTGCAGGCCAGGCGGCATCGATGACGGCCTGGTCATGGCCCAGTTGCTTCCACAGCTCGTGGGAGATGTGCGGCGTGATCGGGGCCAGCAGCAGGGTGACGGCTTCGAGGCCTTCCTGCATCAGGGCACGGTCCTGCGCGGTGGCCTGTGGCGCTTTTTCCAGCACGTTCATCACGGTCATCACCTGGGCGATGGCGGTGTTGAACTTGTGGTGCTGGCCTACATCGGTACTGGCTTGCTTGATGGCGGCGTGGATGGCGCGGCGGATCACTTTCTGCGCGTCATCCAGGGTTGCCACCTCCAGCTTGCCAGGCAAGCCCTGGGCAACGTGGGCCTGAGCCAGGCGCCAGACGCGGCGCAGGAAGCGGCTGGCGCCCTCCACACCTGAGTCGGACCACTCCAGGCTCATGTCGGGCGGCGAGGCGAACATCATGAACAGGCGGCAGGTATCGGCGCCGTACTGTTCGATCATCGACTGGGGATCGACGCCGTTGTTCTTGGACTTGGACATCTTTTCGGTGCCGCCGATTTCAACCGGCAGGCCATCGGTCTTCAGGCGCGCGCCGACGATCTTGGCCTTGGCATCGCGCTCGACTTCGACATCGGCCGGGTTGAACCAGTCCTTGCCGCCGTTGCTGGCGACGCGGTAGTAGGTTTCGGCCACGACCATGCCCTGGGTCAGCAGGTTCTTGAACGGCTCGTTCGAGGTCACCAGGCCTTCGTCACGCATCAGCTTGTGGAAGAAGCGCGCATACAGAAGGTGCAGGATGGCGTGTTCGATGCCGCCGATGTACTGGTCGACCGGCAGCCAGTGGTTGGCCGCTTTCGGGTCTACCATGCCGCCTTCGTAGTTGGGCGAGGCGTAGCGCGCGAAGTACCACGAGGACTCGACGAAGGTGTCCATGGTGTCGGTTTCGCGCTTGGCCGCAGCGCCGCACTTGGGGCAGCTGCATTCGTAGAATTCGGGCATGCGCGCCAGCGGCGAGCCTGCACCGTCCGGTACCACGTTTTCGGGCAGGGTAACCGGCAACTGGTCTTCCGGCACCGGCACATCGCCGCAAGACGGGCAGTGGATGATCGGAATCGGGCAGCCCCAGTAACGCTGGCGGCTGATGCCCCAGTCGCGCAGGCGGAACTGGGTGCGGGACTTGCCCAGGTCCTTGCGCACCAGCGCCGCTTCGATGGCGTCGAAGGCGCCGGCGAAATCCAGGCCGTCGAATTCGCCGGAATTGATCAGCTGGCCATGCTCGCCATAGGCAGCCTGCCACTGGGCGCCCACCTCGTCACCGGCACTGGTACGCACCACGGCCTTGACCGGCAGGTCGTACTTGCGGGCGAACTCGAAATCGCGTTCGTCGTGGGCTGGCACAGCCATGACTGCACCGTCGCCGTAGTGCATCAGCACGTAGTTGGCGACCCAGACCGGCAGCTTCTCACCGGTAAGCGGGTGCTCGACCAGCAGGGAAGTGGCCATGCCCTTCTTTTCCTGGGTGGCCATGTCCGCTTCGGCCACGCTGCCGCCCTTGCATTCATCGATGAAGGCTTGCAGCGCCGGGTTGCCCTGGGCCGCCTGGGTGGCCAGCGCATGCTCGGCGGCGACTGCCACGTAGGTAGCGCCCATCAGCGTGTCCGGGCGGGTGGTGAAGACTTTCAGCGTACCGGTGTGGCCAATGCTGGCCTGATCGTACGGGAACTGCACTTCCATGCCGCGGGACTTGCCGATCCAGTTGCGCTGCATGGTCTTGACCTGCTCAGGCCAGCCCGGCAGCTCGTCGAGGCTTTCCAGCAGCTCGTCGGCATAGTCGGTGATGCGGAAGTAGTACATCGGGATTTCGCGCTTTTCAATCAGCGCGCCGGAACGCCAGCCGCGTCCGTCGATGACCTGTTCGTTGGCCAGCACGGTCTGGTCAGCCGGGTCCCAGTTAACGGTGCCGTTCTTGCGATAGATGATGCCCTTCTCGAACAGGCGGGTGAACAGCCACTGCTCCCAACGGTAGTAGTCGGGCTTGCAGGTGGTGACCTCGCGGGCCCAGTCGATGGCAAGGCCCAGGCTCTTGAGCTGGGTCTTCATGTAGTCGATGTTTTCGTAGGTCCACTTGGCCGGGGCGACGTTGTTCTTCATCGCCGCGTTTTCGGCAGGCATGCCGAAAGCGTCCCAGCCCATTGGCTGCAGGACGTTCTTGCCCAGCATGCGCTGGTAGCGGGCAATAACGTCGCCGATGGTGTAGTTGCGCACGTGGCCCATGTGTAGCTTGCCGCTCGGGTACGGGAACATCGACAGGCAGTAGTACGTGTCCTTGCCTGGCTGTTCGGTAACAGCGAACGATTGTTGCTCGTCCCAGAATGTCTGGGCGGCGGCTTCGATATCACGGGGCGTGTATTGTTCGTGCATGGCTACTTTTGGCTGAGAGAGAGGAGACCTTTCCAGGCAGCGAACCTCGCTGCGTCCGGCACTCCGGTGTCATCGGGAGTGAACGCCGTAGCATACAGCAGCGCCGCGCATCGTGGGAAACGTTCGTTGCGAATGGCCGCTGGTCGCAGCGTCGGGCTGCTTTTCGCAACGACGCTAAGCTCTCGGGTGGGGGAGATAATCGTTATCTTCAATGAGGTGAACGAATGGGAGAGTCGCAGCTACCTGCAGGAAAACCAGAACTCTATGAGCGCCTGATCGATAGGCTCGGGCTTGCCCTGGATACAGCCAGAACGTCCATGCGGCTTCGGGACGAGGCGCCAGCCGAGTTGGAGTTGCGTGGTTTGAGCCGCGCCGAGTTCGAGGTGATCAAAACTTATCTGGATACCTTCCAGAAACGCGCCGACGAGGCTGCAAACCTCAGGCCGCAAGCTGAACCTGCGTCGGCCAGGATCATCTGGCTCAAGGACATCAAGCGCACAGTGCGCACGCCACGCCCACGCAAGGCCTCCCGCCGCTAGGGGTTTGCGCGGCGCCTTTCAAGGGTTTGCACAGTAATCCGACCTTGATCGACGCCGGCCATGTTGTTGGCCGGCGCCGATGCTTTTAGTCTGCACACCTTCGAAGGAGGTGTGCATGCCCATTCGGTATTTCATCAAACAGTGGTTGTTACCCCCAGGCGTGCTGTTTCTCCTGCTGCTTGCAGCCTGGTGGCTGCGCAGGCGTCGCCCCCGGCTGGCCGCTGTGTGCTTTGTGGCAGGGCTAGGCGGGCTGTGGATGACCAGCTTGCCGGTGGCCGTTCAGTACCTGGCAAGAGCCCTGGAGACGGAGCCTGCGCTAGCCGGGCAGGACTGGGCTGGCCTCAAGCAGCGGGCCGATGCCATCGTCGTGCTGGGCGCAGGGCGTGAACGGGGCGACCCTGCCTGGGCGGGTGTCGACCAGCCGACGCCCACGGCCTTGGAGCGGCTGCGCTTTGCCGCTCGCCTGGCCAAGGCGTCCGGGCTACCGGTGCTGACCAGCGGCGGGCTGCACTACGGCACACCACCCAGCGAGGCGCAGCTGATGGCCGACAGCCTGCATGACGACTTCGGCATTGAGGTGAAGTGGTTGGAGCAGGCGAGCCGCACCACCTGGGAAAATGCCCAGCACTCGGCGAGTGTGCTTGAGCCGTTGGGGATACGCCGCGTCGTGGTGGTGACCCAGGCCTGGCACATGCAGCGCTCACGCTGGAGCTTCGAGCAGGCAGGTTTCGAAGTGGTACCCGCGCCAGTCGGCTTCCTCGGCCGTGATCCGGCGCGGCCATTCGGTGGTTGGCTGCCGGAAAGCCGGGCCATGTGGCAGAGCGGGCAGTTGCTCAATGAGGTGGCTGGGCTGGTGGGGTATCGGTTGTTCTACTGAAAGGGCTGAGCAACAGCCCCTTGGAACGTCAACTTCAAAGCCCCGTCACACTGCCCTGGCCACACGCCCGGCCATCAACGCCCAGACCAGCAGCAACCCACAAACGATTGCAAGCGGCCAGGAACGCCATTGCAGATAAGGCGTCAGCTGCTGCATCGGCACCACCTCGCCGTACATCACTGCCTGCTGGAACTGAGGCACTTGGGTCGTGATGCGCCCGAACGGGTCGATCAAGGCCGTCACGCCATTGTTGGTGGCCCGGATCATCCAGCGGCCGGCTTCAAGCGCACGCATCTGGGCCATCTGCAAGTGCTGCAGCGGGCCTATGGAAGTGCCGAACCAGGTGTCGTTGCTGATGGTCAGTAGCAAGTCGCTACGTGCCGCCAGGCCGGCGGCAAACTCGGGGTAGACCACCTCGTAGCAGATATAAGGCGCGATCTGATAACCCTTGGCCTGGAGCAGCGGTTGGTCCTCAGGGCCCCGGGCGAAATCCGACATGGGCAGGTTGAAGAACTCGATCAGCCCCCGCAGCATGTCCTGCAGCGGGACATATTCGCCAAAGGGCACCAGCTTCTGCTTGAGGTAGGTGCCGTCCCCTTCGCCCGTGACGGTGATGCCGTTGAAGTAGCGACGCTGGCGGTGCACCACTTCGCGAACCGGCACGCCGGTGATCAGGGCCGAATGCCGGTCTGCGGCGAAGCGCCCCATGATGTCGATATACCCTTGCGCCTGGTCCTTGAGCACAGGTACCGCCGTTTCCGGCCAGATCAACAAGTCCGCAGGTTTTGAACTGAAACTCAGGTCGCGGTACAGGGCCAACTGGGCGTCGATATGCGCCGGGTCCCACTTCACGTCCTGTTCGACGTTGCCCTGAATGGCAGCGACCTTGAGTGGGTCGCCTGCCGGAGTAGTCCAGGCATGCCCTTTGAGTGCCAATCCTACTGCCCAGGGAGTGAGCAGCAGCACGCAGGCGATGGCAAGAAAGCCCGGGCGGGTACGCAAACGGTTGAGGTTGCACAGCAGCGCAGCCGTCAGGGCCAACGCAAACGACACCAGCCACACCCCGCCCAGAGGCGCCAGGCCGGCCAGCGGGCCGTCCAGCTGACTGTAGCCTGCGTACAACCACGGGAAGCCGGTGAGGAACCAGCCGCGAAACGCCTCTTGCCCCACCCACAGGGCAGCAAAGCCCAGGGCATCGGCCAGGGGCGCCTCGTTGCGCCGCAACCAGCGTGCCCACAACCAGGTGGGCAGCGCAAAGAACCAGGCCAAGGCCGCAAAGAACGCAACCAGCAGCGCGATGGCCAACAGCGGCGAGGCGCCGCCGTAGTTCGTCATGCTGACGTAGATCCACCAGGTGCCGGCGCCGTAGAGGCCGAAGCCGAACCACCAGCCACGCCACAGGGCCTGGCGCGGGCTAAGCTCGCGCAGGCCCAGGTAGAGCAGGGCGATGGACAGCAGCGCCAGTGGCCACAGATCGAATGGCGCCAGGGCCAGGAGGGTAGAAGCGCCGGCCGCCAGGGCCAGCAGGTTACCGGGCCAGCCGGGGCGGGTGATCCAGCGCATGTCGTTCCTTAACGGTTGATCGGGGTCAGGCGCAGCAGGTGTATCCGGCGGCTATCGGCGTTGAGCACGCGGAACTTGTACGCGCCGATTTCGGTGGTTTCGTTGCGCTTGGGCAGATGGCCGAATGCACTCATCACCAAACCGCCGACGGTGTCGAACTCATCGTCGGAGAACGCGCTGTCGAAGGACTCGTTGAAGTGCTCGATCGGCGTCAGCGCCTTGACCAGGAAGTCGCCGTTGGGCAGCGGCTTGATGTAGCTGTCCTCTTCGACGTCGTGTTCGTCTTCGATATCGCCGACGATCTGTTCGAGCACATCCTCGATGGTCACCAAGCCAGCCACGCCGCCGTATTCATCGATGACGATGGCCATGTGGTTGTGGTTGGCGCGAAACTCGCGCAGCAGCACGTTCAGGCGCTTGGACTCGGGCACAAAAGTGGCCGGGCGCAGCAGCGTCTTGATGTCGAAGTTGTCGCCGTTCTCCTTGAGAATCAGCGGCAGCAGGTCCTTGGCGAGCAGGACACCGAGCACATCGTCATGGCTTTCGCCGATTACCGGGTAGCGCGAGTGCGCCGCGTCGATCACCGCCGGCAGGAACTCGCGCGGCGACTGGCCGGCCTTGATGCTGTTCATCTGCGAGCGCGGCACCATGATGTCACGCACTTGAAGGTCCGCCACCTGGATGGCACCTTCGACGATGGTCAGCGCCTCGCTGTCCAGCAGCTTGTTCTGATGTGCTTCGCGCAGCAGCTCCAGGAGCTCCTGGCGGTTTTTCGGCTCATGGGCAAAAGCCTGGGTCAGTTTACCCAGCCAGGACTTCTGCCCGTTGCTCGATCGATCTTCGCTCATGGCGGTTCTCGTGATCCTTGGTCTATCAGTGTGGGGTTGATTCGGTTTCGTCATCGGCGTATGGGTCCGGGTGACCCAGTTGCGCCAGCAATTCTCGTTCCAGGCTTTCCATCTCCTCGGCTTCCTCATCCTCGATGTGGTCGTAACCGAGCAGATGCAGGCAGCCGTGTATGACCAGGTGCGCCCAGTGCGCCGCCAGCGACTTGCCTTGCTCGGCCGCCTCGCGTTCGACCACCGCGACGCAGATCACCAGGTCGCCCAGCAAGGGGATGTCGAGCAATTCGTCTGGCACGTCGGCCGGGAAGGACAGCACGTTGGTCGCGTAGTCCTTGTGTCGATACGTGTGATTGAGCTCGCGCGCTTCCGCTTCGTCCACAAGACGAATGGTCATCTCCGAGTCGGCCTTGCGTTGCTGCAAGGCCAGTTCACACCAGCGGCGAAAGTCGGCATCGACCGGGGCGACAGCCTGTGTCGCCCGTTGTATGTCCAGTTCAAGCATTTTTGCCGGGCGCCTCGGGAGTGGCCTGGCGGGCTTCGAAGCGGTCATAGGCCTCTACGATGCGCTGCACCAAGGGGTGACGTACCACGTCCTTGGGCTGGAAGTGGGTGAAACTGATGCCCGGCACGTCCCGCAGCACTTCGATCACATGCGCCAGGCCCGACTTGGTGCCCCGGGGCAGGTCGACCTGGGTGATGTCGCCGGTGATCACCGCCGTGGAGCCGAAGCCGATACGGGTGAGGAACATCTTCATCTGCTCGAGCGTGGTGTTCTGGCTTTCGTCGAGAATGATGAAGCTGTTGTTCAGGGTGCGACCGCGCATGTAGGCAAGCGGCGCAATTTCGATGACCTGACGCTCGATCAGCTTGGCCACGTGCTCGAAGCCCAGCATTTCATAAAGGGCATCGTAGAGCGGGCGCAGATAAGGGTCGATCTTCTGTGCAAGGTCGCCAGGCAGGAACCCGAGCTTCTCGCCAGCTTCAACGGCCGGGCGCACCAGCAGGATGCGGCGAACCTGTTCACGTTCCAGTGCGTCGACAGCACACGCCACGGCCAGGTACGTCTTGCCGGTACCGGCCGGGCCGATGCCGAAGTTGATGTCGTTGGCCAGGATCTCCTTGACGTAGCGCTGCTGGTTGGCGCCCCGTGGTCGGATATTGCCCTTGCGTGTGCGCAGCGAGACGCTGACCTCGTTCACCGCCGGGTTGTCGATGTGCTCGACGGCCGATTCCTGAAGGTACAGGTGCACGGTTTCCGGCGACAGCTCGGTAGCCTGGGTCTCGCGGTAGAGACGGCGCAGCAGTTGCTCGGCAGCATGGGTGGTCTTGGATTCGCCGATCAGTTCGAACTGATTGCCGCGGTTGCGGATCTCGATGGCAAGGCGTTGTTCGATCAAGCGCAGGTGCTCGTCGAACTGGCCACACAAGTTGGCGAAACGGTGGGCCTCGAAAGGTTCGAGGATGAAACGATGGGGTTCGATGGGTGCGTTCAAGGTCGTTTTTAGCCGCCCGACGGCAATGAGTGTGAGCTCAAGAATAACCCTTGAATGGCAGTGGCGAAAGTCCTGATGGGCTCAACGGCATTCTGCAAGCAAAGCCTAGGGCAGCGGGGAGAACGGCGAGCGACCCTCGGCGTTCTGCAGCTCGAGCAGGTACTTGCGGAAGATCTGGCCGAGCACCTGCGTCGCATGCTCCAGGTCGTCCCTGGGCATCTGTTCGGTGACTTCGTCCGCCATGTCCAGGGCATCTTCAGCGCCGTTGACTGCCGCCATCTTCAACAGGATGTAGGCCTGCACGTTGTTGGCCTTGACCCCTTCGCCGCGGAAAAACATCGACCCAAGGCGGTACTGGGCCTCGGCATGGCCTTGCAGGGACGCTTTCTGGTACCAGTCCAGTGCCTTGTTGAGGTTTTTCGGCGCTTGCGCATAGAAGTACTCGCCCAGCTCGTACTGTGCCTGGGCATCGCCGGCATCGGCCACCTGTTCACAGGTTTTGAGTGCGCTGGCCAGGTCCTGCGGCTGCACGTTCAAGGTGCAGCGACCCGTCGTCGGGATGAGCAACGAGTTACCGCCCTCCGCCAGGGCCAGCAGGGGCTGGAGAAGCAACAGGCAGCCCAGGGTGAGGGCGCGGCCGGTGCGGTTCATGGGGATCGACTTACCTCTGCAAAGCTGCGGCCAATGTCTCTGGTGGCACATTATGGGATAAGCAGCGCCAACCTTACAAAGTTTTACTCGAATTTATGTCGGCGTGGCGAAACAGGCTGATGGCAGGACCCCTTCGTTACCTGTATGGCCTCATTGCACATGCGCCCGTTCCCATGGGGTATGCCCCTGGCGATGGCCGGTATACCCACCGTGATAGCGGGTACTACCAGCTACCAAGGTGGGAAGGCGCCGGGTTACTTCAGGGCTGCGAAGGCCTTTTCAGCCGCATCCAGGGTGATCTGCAGCTCTTTGTCGCCATGAACGATGGAGGTGAAGCCAGCCTCGAACGCGCTCGGCGCCAGGTACACGCCACCCTCGAGCATCAGGTGGAAGAACTGCTTGAAGCGACCGGCGTCACTGGCCATTACGTCATCGAAGGTGACGATGTCGTCGGCCCCGCTGAAGTACAGGCCGAACATGCCGCCAGCCTGAGTGGTCACGAACGGCACGCCGGCAGCATCGGCGCGCTGTTGCAGGCCGTCGAGCATGCGGCTGGTGTAGTCAGTCAGCTCGGCGTGGAAGCCCGGGCGGCTGATCAGCTTGAGCGTGGTCAGGCCGGCGGCCATGGCCAGCGGGTTGCCCGACAGCGTACCCGCCTGGTAGACCGGGCCCAGCGGGGCGATGCAGCCCATGATTTCGCGTTTGCCGCCGAAGCAGCCGACCGGCATGCCGCCGCCGACGATCTTGCCGAAGGTCGACAGGTCGGGGGTAATGCCGTAGTGCGCCTGCGCACCACCCAGCGAAACCCGGAAACCGGTCATCACTTCATCGAAGATCAACACCACCCCATGCTTGTCGCACTGCTCGCGCAGGCCTTCGAGGAAGCCCGGCGCCGGCGGGACGCAGTTCATGTTGCCGGCAACCGGCTCGACGATAATGCAGGCTACGGTCTGGCCCACTTCAGCCAGCGTCTTCTCGACGGCGGCGATGTCGTTGAAGGGCAGCGTCAGGGTGTGCTTGGCGAAGTCGGCGGGCACGCCTGCCGAGCTGGGCACGCCTTGGGTCAGCAGACCGGAACCGGCCTTGACCAACAGGCTGTCGGAGTGGCCATGGTAGCAGCCTTCGAACTTGATGATCGCGTCACGGCCGGTGTAGCCACGGGCCAGGCGGATGGCGCTCATGGTCGCTTCGGTACCCGAGCTGACCATGCGCACCATTTCCATGGAAGGCACCAGCGAGCACACCAGGTCTGCCATTTCGGTTTCCATGGCGGTCGGGGCGCCATAGGACAGCCCGTGTTCCAGCTGGCGACGTACCGAGTCCAGCACGTCAGGGTGGCCATGGCCCAGGATCATCGGGCCCCAGGAGCCCACGTAGTCGACGTAGCGCTTGTCATCTTCGTCGACGACGTAGGCGCCCTCGGCATGCTTGAAGAACAATGGGGTGCCGCCCACGCTCTTGAACGCGCGCACGGGCGAGTTCACACCACCGGGGATGTGTTTCTGGGCTTGGGCGAAAAGTGCTTCGGAACGGGACATGGAAAGTTCTCTCGAATCAGGATGCGAACAAGGCATTGAAGGCGCGGGCGCGGCGGGTGACTTCCTGCGCACTGTCGGCACCGAACAAGCCGTGGATCACCGCCAGCAGGTCGGCACCGTGGTGCACCAGTGCGGCGGCATTGTCGAGGGTGACCCCGCCGATGGCGGCGATCGGCAGGTTCACCTGGGCGCGAGCCTGCGCCAGAAGACGGACGTCGGCAGCCGGAGCGCCGGGTTTGGTGCTGGAGGTGAAAAAGCGGCCGAAGGCGACGTAGCTGGCGCCTTCGCGGGCTGCCTGGTCGGCCAGGTCGAGGCTGGCATGGCAGGTCGAGCCGATGATCGCCGCGCTGCCCAGCAGGGCGCGTGCAGGGGTCAGCGGCCCATCGGTTTGCCCCAGGTGTACGCCCACGCCAAGGTGCCTGGCCAGTTGGGCATCGTCGTTGATGAGCAGCTGAGTGCCATAGCGCTCGCACAATTGCTGGAGTGCCTGCGCTTCACGCAAGCGCCGCGCGGCGTCATCGCTTTTGTCCCGGTACTGCAGAAGGCATACACCCCCTTCGAGCGCTGCCTCCACATGAGACAGGAATCGGCCGGCCAGCAGTTGGCTGTCGGTGATGGCATACAGGCCGCGTAGGGTCATCGAGCACCTCGAGTCAGGAGCAGAAATCCAGAGGCAGGCGCCGAGGCACGAACTGGCCCCGTCCCAACTGCTCCGCATCGCGCAGGGTGCGCCAGGTGTAGTCCAGGGCGGTGCGCACGGCGCTTTCCAGGTGCTCGCCCAAGGCCAGTCGACCCGCCAGGGCGCTGGCCAGGGTGCAGCCCGAACCGTGGTAGCTGCCCGGCAGGCGTTGGCAGGTCGAGGTGCTGCGGTGACCGTCGCGGCTGTACAGACGGTTGTGGATTTCGACCTCGTCGCCGTGTCCGCCGGTGATCAGCACGTGCGGGCAGAACTCCAGCAGCCTGGCAGCGCACTCGTCGGCGCTGCCTTCGGGCAACTCGGCAAGAATGCGGGCTTCGGGCAGGTTTGGCGTGGTGATGGTCGCCAGCGGCAACAGGCGTTCACGCAGGGCATAGCCTACTTCATCCTTGCCCAGGCGCCCGCCGCCGCCTGCGCGCAGCACCGGATCGCACACCAACGGCAGGTGCGGGTGCGCAGCCAGCAGCTCGGCCACGGTATCGACCATGTCGATCGAGCCGAGCATGCCCAGCTTGACCGCAGCCACCGTGGAGTCGGTGAGCACGGCATTGGCCTGGGCCAGCACCCACTCACGGTCGAGCACGCGGAAGTCGGAGACATTGACGGTATCCTGCACGGTCAGGGCGGTCACCGCGGGCGCGGCATGACAACCTTGTGCAAGCAGGGCTTCGATATCTGCCTGCAAGCCGGCGCCGCCACTGGGGTCGTGGCCGGAGAGACAGAGGACAACGGGGCGGGAGGCGTAGGTATTCATGGTCGGCGAGCTTACCACCAAACCTGTTTGTGCGGACCTTGCCCGTGCAGGTCGGTGGATTTTTTGGTGCGAGATGGGCAACGCTCAACGCCGCTTATGCCCGTGCCAGAGCGGTCCTGTGGGTTTTGTGCCGCCGCTCGATGCACCTAGAAGCTGTGCTAGAGTGCGCAGATAAATCGATAAACAGGTTCTGCAGGATTTCGTCGTCTCAAACGGAAAGGGGGCAACCGCGACGCGACCGGACAGGCCATGCTGGGGCTGTATGCGCTATTTGCTGATTATGCTCATGGGTTTGCTGCCCGCATTCGCCGAGGCGGTGGACATCACCGCGGCCACCCGTCACCTGCCTCTGGGCAAGGTCATGCAGGTCTACGAAGACCCGGACGGCAGCGCCAGCATCACGGAGGTCAGTGCGCCCGACTTCGCACAGCATTTTCTTTCCCACCCTGAAGACGTGCTCAATGCCGGGTTTTCCAAGTCGGTGTTCTGGCTCAAGCTCGAGCTGCACCCTGACGCGGAGCCGGGCATGCCCCGGCACTGGTTGCTGGAACTGGCCTACCCACCCCTCGACCACCTCGAGCTTTACCTGAAGGGCCCGGACGGGCGCTTTCACCTGGCCCAGCGCACCGGTGACGCACTGCCTTACTCAAGTCGGGAGGTTCGGCAGGACAATTACCTGTTCAACCTGCAATTGCCGCCTGGGCAGGTCACCACCGTCTTCCTGCGGCTGCATAGCCAGGGCTCGGTGCAGGCGCCGCTGGCCCTCTGGTCGCCCCAGGCCTACCTGGAAGCCCAGGCCACGCGCCTGTATGTGCTGGGGATGATCTACGGGGTGCTGTTGGTGATGCTGGTGTACAACCTGTTCCTGTACCTGAGCGTGCGGGACGTCAGCTACCTGTACTACATCCTCTACATCGCCTCCTTCGGTCTTTACCAGGTCTCGGTCAATGGCGCCGGCATCGCTTACCTGTGGCCCGACAGCCCATGGTGGGCCAATGCCTGCACACCGTTGTTCGTCGGCGCAGCTGCGCTGTTCGGCTCCCAGTTCGCCCGGCATTTTCTGCAGCTTCGCTATCAAAGCCGCGGCTTCGACCGGTTGCTGCAGGCGCTGATGCTGGGCGGCGCCGTGGTGATGGTGCTGGCCGTGAGCGTGCCCTATGGCGTGGCCATGCGCCTTGCCACCGCCTTGGCGCTCGTGTTCAGCCTGGGCGTTTTGTGCGCAGGGCTCAACGCCTGGCAGCGCGGCCTGCGCGTGGCGTGCTGGTTCATCATCGCCTGGACCGCGTTCCTGCTCGGGGGGCTGGTCAACACGCTGATGGTGCTGGGCTACCTGCCGAACATGTTCCTGACCATGTATGCCAGTCAATTGGGTGCTGCGCTGGAAGTGGCGTTGCTATCGCTGGCCCTGGCCGACCGCATCAAGACGCTGCGCGATGAGCAGGCCCGTACCCTGCGTGAAACGGGGCAGCAACTGGAGCTACTCAACCAGCAACTGGCCAACAGCAACCGGCTCAAAGACGAGTTTCTGGCCTGCGCCACCCATGAACTGCGCACCCCAATGAATGGCGTGATCGGTTCCCTGGAGTTGATGCATACCCTGCCGATGGACGCGGAAATGGCCCGCTTTCATCAGACAGCGGTGGGTTCGGCCCAGGGCATGATGAACATGATCGACGCCATCCTGACCTTGTCCGAACTCCAGGCAGGGCGGCTGCGTGCGCAGCCAGCACCTTTCGACCTGCGGGCACTGCTGCACGGCGTGCGCGCTGGCTATGCCGGCCAGGCACTGGGCAAGGGCCTGTATTTGAGTGTGGACATCCCGGCGGACCTGCCCGACCGACTGGTGGGCGATGGGCCGAAGCTGGCCCGCTGTCTGGGATGCCTGGTGGACAATGGCCTGAAATTCACCCATCAGGGTGGCGTGATGATCCAGGTTCGCGGACAGCACAGGGGGCCTAATCAACTGGTCTTGACGTTTACCGTGAGCGACACCGGTATCGGTTTTGAAGACCTTGACCAGTCGATTCTTTACCAGCGGTTTTTCCAGGTGGATGGGTCCATGACCCGGCGCTACGGCGGGTTGGGCATTGGCCTTGCCATCTGCCGGCAGATGAGCGAATTGCTGGGGGCACGGCTGTCACATCAATCGGCGCCTGGGGTGGGCAGTCGGTTCGAGATGAGTGTGGAGTTGGCAATTTCGCAGGGGCAGGTGGCTGTGCAGGGGAGTGAGGGGCGGCGTTGGCGGTAAGCATCGGTAGGTTAGGACGATTTGCTGTTAGCTAAATGGGCAGTGCGATAACGTGGGCGTGCGACTCGGGGTATCAAAGAAAGTAAGAACCTATGATTAACCAGCCGAAGGCGACTGTGTTCAGCCATGAGGCGGCCACAATCCGCTTTCTCACGGATGGTGGAAATTGCTCATAGTCTTGTGCGTCAAGCATGCCTTGTCGAATACTTGATTTTGGATACTTTATGACCCCGGCGACCATGAATGTCACAAACATTCTCGCACGCAAAGTCTTTTCACCACAAAGGGTGACAATAAAGGGTAGGCACGCACTGCGCTGCAGGGCCCCGATCATGACGTTGTATTCTTTGGAGCCTGCGATACGCAGATCCATGACGAGGCCAGTCAGTCCGAGGGCAAAGGGAGCGGCAAGAAAAAGTAATTGAAACGTAATGTCAAAATTCTTGATCATTCTCAAGGCCTCGAAAGTTTTCGCTTAATTGCATGCACGAAGGCTTCCCGTCAGAGGCGCTGTTGCAGGGGTCAAGATGTCATATGCAGCACCGTCAAGGCAGTTCTTCTGGAAGAAATAAGTATCACTTCATTAGCTGCTTTGGCCCCGACCATTTTGGGCAAGCCAAAATCGTCAGGCTCAGTAAATAGTGTTCTTCAACATGGCTTTGTATTCCCGTCCGCCGTGCGAGCTTCGAGTACCTGGCCTACTTGCCAGCTCGCCCAGATGCGTCGAATACCCAATCATCAGCGTGGATCCATGGTGCGTGTAATGAGTAAACAGTTTCACCTTGGTAGTAGGAAAAAGTAACCGACTGTTAGCCAAGTGAACGCTACTGTGTTCAGCCAGGATGCGGTGTTGATCTTCTTTTTAAGGGAGGCTGGAAAATTCTGATAATCGAGTGGATCAAGCGCACCTTTGCGAATGTGGTAGGTTGGAAATGCTATGAGCCCACCCACCATTGAGATCACCAATAATCGTGCGCGTATGCTTTGTTCTCCCCAGAGTGTTGTAATAAACTCTAAGCAAGCACTGCGCTGGAGCGCTGCGATCATGACGTCGTATTCTTTTGAACATGCAATGCGCAGGTCCATGGCCAGTGAGATAAAGCCTACGATGAAAGGGGAAGTGAGCAGAAACAACTTCAGTTTTATGTCAAGGTGGTCAATCATTCTGCAAAGCCTCGAAGATTACCTCTCCTGCGTGTTCGTCGATGTCCATTCCAATTCATTCAGACCAGTCGCAGCTCCAATGCCAGTAACCACTTCTGCATCAACTCATGCCTGAGGCCGTCCCGTCACCAAGATTAGCGGCATGCAGCAAGTATGGGTCGGTAACGTTGTTATCCGTAGATCAAACAAATTACAAAAAGCCAGAAGCCGGCTATGGTATTAAGCCAGGACGCTGTGATGATCTGTATTTTCAAACGAGATGGAAATTGATCATAGTCTCGGGGATCAAGCGCGCCTTTACGGATGCTGTATTTTGGAGAGGTTATGGCGCCCGCTACCAAAAAAATCACGAGCATTCTTGCACGCACGCTTTTATCGCCCCATGTTGCGACAGAAACAGCTAAGCATGGACTGCGCTGCAGCGCTGTGGTCATGGTTGCATATCCTTTGGAACATGCGATGTGCAGGTCCATTGCGAGCGCGGTGAAGCCCAGGACAAATGGGGAGGCCACCCAAAATAATTTCAGCGTATTGTCGAGATCATTCATAAAACAATATATCGAAAATCACTGCTATCATCCCCTTCGGCTTTCAATTATTTGGCTATCTTTGTCAGTTCATCCATGCGTTTCTAATGCCCCGTTCCATTCGTTCGTCCGTCTGTTGTGCCTGGTGGGCATTTGATTTCATCCAGTGACTTACCCGCTGCAGTCTTGGCGATGCCCACTGTGTCCGGTAAAACTTTAGGATAGACAGGCTGTAAGCTCAAAGAAAATATGAGCCTATAATCAACCAGCCGAAGGCGACTGTGTTCAGCCATGAGGCGGCCACAATCCGCTTTTTCATGGATGGTGGAAATTGCTCATAGTCTTGTGCGTCAAGCATACCTTGTCGAATACTTGATTTTGGATATTTGATAAGCGCGGCTACCATGAATGTCACCAGCATTCTCGCACGCAAAGTCTTTTCACCCCAAAGGGTGACAATAAAGGGTAGGCACGCACTGCGCTGCAGGGCTGCAATCATGACTTTATATTCTTTGGAGCCTGCGATACGCAAATCTATAGCGAGGCCGATCAGTCCAAGGACGAAGGGGGTGGCAAGGAAAATTAATTGAAGCTTGATATCGAGGTTCTTAATCATCTTCCAATGCCTCGAAAATTATGTCGCCGAAATATTCGCCGAATTGCATACCTTCAATGCTTCCCGCCAAAGCCCCTATTCCGGTAATCGCGATGCCGCATATCAACGCTTTCGGTCCAGCCCTCCAACAAACTCGAATGGACACTTCTTTAGCTATGTTGGCACCCAACCAACCACCGCCTAGTCCACCCGAAAAATTACCAGCCTCAGTAAAGCGGATCCTTCTACACGCTTTCGTATTCCCCACCCGGCACGCATCGGCAATATTAATCGCTGATCCAATACCCCCGAGCGCAATACCCACTGCCCCTCCAGCCTTCAAATACTTGGCCATCCTTGCCAGTTTGTCCAAGTGAGTGGAATACCCCGGTATGTCCGTGGGCCCGCCTGCTTTGCTCCAGTGGTGCACCAGGCTTTTGGAAGAGATACCCAAGTCTCGGCGCAGTGTTGAGTAATCTCCAAGATTAAGCCGCTTATTGAGAAGGGTGGCCTTCAAACCGGCACTCAACTGATTGAACAGCTGCTGGCGCTGGGCGAAGAATTCCGGGTGGCGAAGGTGCCCGTGCTTGGCAAATTGCGCTTTGTGCAGGTCTTCGATTTTGCGCAAAAGGCTGGTGATCTCATCCAGTGACTTACCCGCCACTGTCTCGGCTACGCCCATGGCCAGACTGGTATCACCAAACAGCGCGGCTATCTCGGCCTGATGCTGCATCATGAAGCCGGCTTCCTCCTCTGTGAGGCCGGCCAATGCAGCGCGCGCCTGCTCCGCTGCACTCATAACCGACATCTCCTGCCGGGTACACATCGGGTACCTCGATTCTTCACCCACGACGAATATCTCGCCCGGTTTGAATCCGTTCCGGAAGGTTGGATTAAGCCGTTCCAATGCTGACCGAGACAGGTGCGCGTGGGGCGAACCGAGTTCTACCAGCACCTCTTCATACGACATGCTGCGCGGCACGATGTAGAAACCAGGTTCATTGCTGTGCTGAGCCGCTGAAGGCGCGGCGTCCCGGAACCGCTCCGGACTGATCGCCCTATTGCGTGCTTGAGGATGTCGCAGTGCGTCACTGACCGGTTCAGATGCAGGTGCCCTGAACGTTGCAGGTACTGCAGATCCGCCTGCAATTACGCGGTTGCTGCCTGTAGGGCACCCACACTCCACCAATGCGCCGTCAAGGACCGTAGGTATGCCGTCCTGCTTCCATCGGGGCTCGCCCTCCACCAGCGTGCCAGGTTGCCCGCAGCGGGGGCAGGGCGTGGTCTTGTCGCCTTGCAGCAGCCAGTTGCGGCCATGGACGCGACCTCTGGATTGCCCGGCAATGCAAATGGCGCCGGTGGTGGTTTCATCGCTGTCCAGGCCTTGGTACCGACCCAGGATGCTGATGCGCATACTCATGGCTTGCCTGCTGTTCATGAAAGAACCCGCAACCTAGCAGGCGGTATCCACTTATGTGCGCTTGATTCAGCTTCTAGGAAGACTCCCACGGACTATTGGGAACCGGATTACAAGTTCTTGACGGCCTCACCTGTTCGGGCGTCGCACGAACACGCCGCTGGCAGCCCCGACAATGCAGGTCTCAAAAGCGCCGCTCATCACGCACCCCTGCCTTTAGTCAGGAATGCCCCTTTGTCCACCGACCAGACAGTGCTTCACTGGGTATCTCACGCCTGCCCGGATTCAGGAGCGCCTCCATGAACCTGCACCAGTTCGCTGAAACCCACGAGGTCACCAACCAGCCGCCACCGCTGGACGGGGCCAACCTGTACCGCCTGGACCTGCCGCTACAGGAGTGGTCCAGGCGCTTTGGCGCCGACTGGGCGCAGTCGCGGATCGATGCGTACGGCGCGCTGGCCGGTGGGCCGTTGATGCAGGCAGGCTTTCTGGCCAATGCGCACAAGCCGGTGTTCAGCAGCCATGATCGATACGGCCATCGCATCGACCTGGTCGAATTTCACCCCGCTTATCACCAATTAATGCGCACCGCCGTCGAGCATGGGCTGCCGTCGCTGCCCTGGGCCGAGCCGCGCCCGGGCGCCCATGTGGCCCGCGCGGCGATGACCTACCTGCACAGCCAGGCCGAGGCCGGGACGGGCTGCCCATTGACCATGACCTTCGCTGCGGTGCCGGCCCTGCGCGTGCAACCGGAGATCGCCCACTACTGGCTGCCCAAGGCGCTGTCGCGTGAATATGACCCGCGCAACGTCGGCGACCGGCACAAGGCCGGCGTCACGTTGGGCATGGCGATGACAGAGAAGCAAGGCGGCACGGACGTGCGCGCCAATACCACCCGTGCTTACCCCGTGGGCGCGCCGGGGCCCGGCCAGGCCTACGAGCTGGTGGGTCACAAGTGGTTCTGCTCGGCGCCCATGTGCGATGCCTTCCTGGTCCTGGCCCAGACCGAGCGCGGCCTGAGCTGCTTCCTGCTGCCCCGCCACCGCCCGGACGACAGCCGCAACCAGTTCTACATCCAGCGCCTGAAGGACAAGTTGGGCAATGTCTCCAACGCTTCCAGCGAAGTGGAGTTTCGCGGTGCGCTGGCCTGGATGATCGGTGAGGAGGGCCGGGGCGTGCCGACCATCATCGAAATGGTGGCCATGACCCGTTTCGACTGCATGGTCGGCTCCAGTGCCCTGATGCGCCAGGCGCTGACCCAGGCCCTGCACCACTGTGCGCATCGGCAGGTGGCGGGCCGGCTGTTGTCCGAGCAGCCGCTGATGCAGAACGTGCTCGCCGATCTGGCGCTGGAAAGCGAAGCGGCATTGGCCCTGAGCCTGCGCATGGGCCACGCCCTCGAACAGCTCGACGACCCCCAGCAGGCGCATTTCGCGCGCTTGGTCACGGCGGTGGGCAAGTACTGGATCTGCAAGCGTGCCCCGGCCATGATCAACGAAGCGGCCGAGTGCCTGGGCGGGGCAGGGTATGTGGAGGACAGCATCCTGCCGCGGCTTTACCGCGAGGCGCCCGTCAACTCGACCTGGGAGGGTTCGGGCAATGTGCAGTGCCTGGATGTGCTGCGCGCCTTGTCCAAGGAGCCGGGTGTGCTGGAGGCGTTGTTCGCCGAACTGGGGGACGGGCACGGCGACAAGCGCCTGGCCACCTGCATCGTCAACCTGAAGGATGCGTTTCTCGATACCGGCGATATCCAGTACCGGGCGCGACAACTGACCGAGGCCATCGCCTTGGCCTTGCAGGCCAAGTTGCTGCTGGAGGCTGGTCATTCTGCGGTCAGCGATGCGTTCATCGCCAGTCGCCTCACAGGGACGGGGCGCACTTATGGCACGTTGCCGCGCGGTGTGGACGTACAGGCCGTGATGGCGCGGGCCATGGCCATCTGACAGGCCGGCCCTGTACGCCCCAGCTGCGCCTCCCTGCATCATCAAGGGGATGAATTTACCCAAGAAGGCAGGCAAGATGGTTCGCATGCATGTCCAGACAGGAAGCACAGTGTGAGCCACGCGTTTGAAGTCGTTGATACTCCCGAACAGGCCGTCGATCGTCTGGCGGCCTTGCATGAGCAGGCCACCGGTGCCCTGAGCCAGGCCCTCAAGCGTTACCTCAAGGACCGCACCGAGCCCGACGCCCAGGAGCGTGACCTGTTCCGCTACCCGGCGCTGCGCCTGACCTACCACAGCAATGGCGAGGTCGCTGCCACCACGCGGGCCTATGCCAAGGTCCAGGTGGCTGGCACCTACAGCGTCACCATCACCCAGCCGGCTGCTTTTCGCGGCTACCTGCTGGAGCAGTTGCGCCCGCTGATGCACGACTACACCGTCACCGTTGAAGTGGGGGTCAGCGAGCAGCCCATCCCGTATCCGTACGTGGTCGACCAGGGCGACGAGCTGGCCGGCAGCGGCATCACCGCCGCGCAGCTGGCGCGGGTGTTCCCCAGCACCGACCTGTCCTCGGCCACCGACAACATCGCCGATGGGCTCTACGACTGGGACAGCACCGATACCTTGCCCCTTGCCCTGTTCGATGCCGCGCGCGTGGACTTCTCGCTGCGGCGCCTGGTGCACTACACCGGCAGCGACTGGCGCCACGTGCAGCCCTGGATCCTGCTGACCAACTATCACCGTTACGTGGACCAGTTCATCAGCCATGGCCTTGAGCAGTTGCGCGATGATCCGCGTTTCGTGCGCATGGTGCTGCCGGGCAACGTCGTGATCGAAAAGAGCATGGACCACGGCGAGGCCCAGGCGCTGGTCGCCGGTGTGGTCTGGCACCGCTACCAGATGCCGGCCTATCACCTGATTGCAGGGGACGGCGACGGCATCACGCTGGTCAACATCGGCGTCGGCCCGTCCAACGCCAAGAACATCACCGATCACCTTGCAGTGCTGCGCCCGCATTGCTGGCTGATGATCGGGCACTGCGGCGGGCTGCGCCAGTCGCAGACCATTGGCGACTACGTGCTGGCCCACGCCTACATGCGCCGCGACGGCATCCTCGACCGCGTGGTGCCGCCGAACATTCCAATCCCGGCGCTGGCGGAGGTGCAACTGGCCCTGCAGGAAGCCGCCGCCCAGGTGACCGGCGAGCGGGGCGAGCAGCTCAAGAAGCGCCTGCGCACCGGTACCGTGCTGACCTACGACGACCGCAACTGGGAGCTGCGCTGGGCTCAGGAACGGCCCTTGATCAACTTGTCCCGCGCCGTTGCCGTGGACATGGAAAGCGGCACCATCGCAGCCCAGGGCTATCGCCTGCGGGTGCCGTACGGCACCTTGCTGTGCGTGTCCGACAAACCGCTGCACAGCGAGATCAAGCTGCCGGGCTCGGCCAACGCGTTCTACAACCGCGCGGTCAGCCAGCACCTGAAGATCGGTATTGCGGCGCTGGATCTGTTGCGCACCGAGCTCAATTCGCTGCACTCGCGTAAACTGCGCAGCTTCGACGAGCCGCCGTTCCGCTGAGGATCCATGTCACTGCCACCCCGTTCCAAGCCGCGCCGCCCCCAGGGGCGGCCTGCGCCTGGCGCTCATCGCCAGCCCAAGGCGCCACCCGCCGAGCCGCGGTTGATCCTGTTCAACAAACCCTTTGACGTGCTGACGCAGTTCAGCGACGGCGAGGGGCGGGCCACGCTCAAGGATTTCATCGACATCCCGGGCGTCTACCCCGCCGGCCGGCTGGACCGGGACAGTGAAGGCCTGCTGCTGTTGACCAATGACGGCGCCCTGCAGGCGCGTATTGCCGACCCCAAACACAAGCTGCCCAAGACCTACTGGGTGCAGGTCGAGGGCGAGCCCACCGAGGAGCAGCTGCGCCAGCTGCGCGAAGGCGTGCAGCTCAATGACGGGCCAACGCTGCCCGCCGAGGCCCGCAGCCTGGAAGAGCCCACGCTGTGGCCGCGCAACCCGCCGGTACGCTTTCGTAAAAGCGTCCCGACCCGTTGGCTTGAATTGGTGATTCGCGAGGGCCGCAATCGCCAGGTACGGCGCATGACCGCCGCTGTGGGCCTGCCCACCTTGCGCCTGGTGCGCGTGCGCATTGGCGATTGGGCACTCGATGGGCTGGAGCAGGGCTGCTGGCGCGAGGTGGCGCCGACCCTGCGGCGCTAGGCGTCATGGCCGGCGCGGACGTGAAGACCGCGCCGGCTACACCCCCTCGATGAACCCCACCACCACGCTCTTGATGATGAACGCCAGCACACCCAGGCCGAGCACGAAGAACAGGATCAGGGTGCCGAAACGCCCCGCCTGGGATTTTTTCGCCAGGTCCCAGACGATGAAGCCCATGAAGCCGATCAAGGCGGTCACCAGGATGATCATCATCCACTCTTCGAATACGGCAGGATCCATTGCAGTGCTCCAGGCGGGTTGAGGGGGGCAAGTATACGCGTGAGGTGGCAACCGATCAGCGAAGGTGGGTCAATGGAAGCTCGGTGCTGGCCAATACCTGGTTGAGCACGAAGCTTGAACGCACGCTGGTGACGCCCTCGATGCGCGTGAGGCTACCGAGCAGCAGCTTCTGGTAATGGTCCATGTCGGGCACGACGACCTTGAGCTGGTAGTCGGCGTCCATCCCGGTGACCAGGCTGCACTCCAGCACCTGGGGCAGATTGCGAATGGTGGCCTCGAAGGTTTCGAAGCGCTCGGGGGTGTGCCGGTCCATACCGATGAGCACGTAGGCGGTCAGGCTCAAACCCAGCTTCTTGCGATCGAGCAAGGCCACCTGGCGGGAAATGTAGCCATCGTCTTCGAGTTGCTTGACGCGGCGCGAGCAGGGTGAGGGTGAAAGGCCGATGCGTTCGGCCAGCTCCTGGTTGGAGATGCGCGCGTCACGCTGCAATTCAGCCAGAATGCTCAGGTCGTATCGGTCCAGCTTGCTCATGAATCATGCCTTTTCTGTTCGGATTGCGGCGAATTATCAATCCAGGGTTAAAAATTGCGCAAGTGCTATTTATCTGAGCAATCTTCGCAATCCCGTGCCGGTGCGCGCCCGGTATCTTTATCACCAGAATCACTGCCCGGACATCAGTCCACGGCGATGCGCCCCAGACGGGCGCTCGCGGCCAAGCCATCCAACAGGATGGGCCAGGCCCCCGGGCTACGCACCTTCCAGAAGACGGTGTGAGGTGAGCCGGGGCCACAAGCGCCGAGCACGGACGACAATTGCTGAAGGGAGGCCCACATGGCCTCCCTTTTTTCATGGCTGAAATTTAATGGGCGGCGCGGTGGGGCGCGGTAGACTGGCGCAGTCAGCCGTTTTCCCGTCGAGAGGACTACCATGAAGTCGCACATCTGGCAGTGGGCAGGTGTTGGTTTGCTGGGCATGGGCATCAGCGTGGCAGCCCTGGCGGCCGGGCCCAACGACGGCCCCGGTGCGTTGCCTCCCGCCGCCACAGGGCCAGGTGTCGAGGCAGGGCCTGCGCCTGGGCGTGCGCTCAATTCACGGGACGAAGTCGGGCAGACGCAGCCCCCACGGCCAGGGTTCTACCAGGATATTCCCCGCCGCCCCGGTGATGGCCCGCGGTGGCAGGGCCGCCCTGGTGGCCACGGTGAAGGCTGGGGCCCCGGCCCGCACTACCGGCCTGGCCAGACCGTGGACCGGTTCCCTGACCGCTTCTGGAAGGTGCCCTACCAAGGGCAGGACTATTTCTACTCGGGCGGGTACTGGTATCGCCCCTGGGAACGGGGTTACCAGGTCGTGGTGCCGCCCCCAGGTGCGCGAGTCAGCTACCTGCCGCCCTATGCGCACAAGTTCCGCGTGGACGGTGCGATGATGTACCTGGTCGCCGACACCTACTATCGGTACTTGGAAAACAGTCGCGAGTACGTGGTGGTCAATCCCCCAGAACCTGCGCCAGCAGCGGCGCCGGGGTATGACGTGGTGGCTTATCCGCGTTATGGGCAAGGGCAGGAACAGCAGGATCAGGATCGCTACCAGTGCCACCGCTGGGCGGTCAGCCAGTCGGGGTTCGATCCTGCCATGGCTGCCTATGCGCCGGCGCCTGCGGTTGCAAGTACCTACCAACGGGCGCTTGGCGCGTGCTTGTCCGGGCGGGGCTACAGCATCAACTGAAGGGCTACACCGGGTCGGCGTGCACCATTACATCGGCTTTGGGGTACTGATCGCGGATCACCTCCGAGGCCTGCACGCACAGGCCATGGGCGTGATGCAGCGGCAGTTGCCCAGGCAGCTCGATGTGCAACTGCACGAACCACTGGTTGCCCGATACCCGGGTGCGCAGGTCGTGCACGCCCAGCACGCCATCGATAGCCAGCACGCGGTTGGCCATGTCTTCACTGACATCCACGGGCAGCTCCTTGTCCATGAGAATCGCCGTGCTTTCGCGTGCGATCTGCAGGGCGCTCCACAGGATGTACAACGCGATGCCCAACCCGAACAGCGCATCGAGTTGCGGCCAGCCGAAGCGCGCCAGCAGCAATGCCAGCAAGATGCTGCCGTTGAGCAACAGGTCGGAGCGGTAGTGCAGGGAATCGGCGCGTACCGCCGTGGAGCCTGTGGCGCGGATGACCTTGCGTTGCAGGGCCAGCAGCGCGACGGTCAGCACCAACGACAACAGCATTACCCCGATACCGATGGCGGTATCGCCCAACGGCTGCGGGTTGCGCAGACGCTCCAACGCCTGCAAGGCGATCAGCACGGCACTGCCGCCGATGAACAGCGCCTGGGCGATACCGGCCAGGGCTTCTGCCTTGCCGTGCCCGAAGCGGTGGTCGTCATCGGCCGGGCGCAGGGCGTAGTGCACGGCCAGCAGGTTGAGGAAGGACGCCACGGCGTCCAGTGCCGAATCGGTCAACCCGGCCAGCAGGCTCACCGAGCCGCTCAACCACCAGGCCAGCGCCTTGCTGACCACCAGGATGCTGGCCACCGCCAGGGAGGCGCGCGTGGCCAGGCGGAGCAACCGTTTGTGTTCGGCCGAGGTAGTCATGTCAGGCGGTTGTCCTTGGCATCAGGCGGCAGGCACCAGCCCTAGGCTGGCCAGTTGTTCAGCACTGCCGCGGTGCTGGATCAGGCGTGGGTCGTCCAGCGGCAGGCGTTGCCCCAGTTCGCTCTCCAGAATGGCCTGCAGCTTGAGGTTGTCCACGGTGCCATCGGCATTGACGGCGTCTTTCAGCTTGGCAGGGTCCACCTGCGCGGTTTGCCCTGGCGGGTAGTAGATGGCGCCGGTGGCGAAGTCGATACCGAAGGCGATCAGCCCGGGGATGATGTAGAACAACAGGCCAACGGCGTCCAGCACGGCGATCGCCGGGTCGACCTTGCCGTCGATCTGGCCGCGACGGTCTGGATAGAAGATAGAGCCGCAAGCCGTCAGTTGCGTCAGCAAGGTGCCCACGAGGGCAGCACCGATCAGGCGGGAAGCAATGCGCATGTAAATCTCCGGGCGTGGCGTTCGGCAGGCCAGGCAAGGCGCCTGAGCCCGCAGTTAAGACCATGATAGGACAACGTCGGTTCGCCGTTATACTCGCCTGCTTGTTCGAGGGCCACCATGATTTCATTACCTATAGACCTTGTACTGGCAGATCTGCGACAGGCCCTGGCCCGTCGCAATGAAGTGATCCTCGAAGCGCCCCCGGGTGCTGGCAAGACCACTCGGGTGCCCCTGGCGTTGTTGCATGAACCCTGGCTGGCCGGGCAAAAGATCCTGATGCTCGAACCTCGCCGACTGGCTGCACGGGCGGCGGCGGAGCGTTTGGCCAGTGAGCTGGGTGAGCAGGTGGGTGAGACGGTCGGCTACCGCATTCGCCTTGAAAGCAAGGCAGGGCCGCGTACGCAGATCGAAGTGGTCACCGAAGGCATCCTGGCTCGCCGGCTTCAGGATGATCCGGCGCTGGAGGGTGTGGGGGTGGTCATCTTCGATGAGTACCACCTGCGCAACCTCGATTCTGACCTGGCGCTGGCGCTGTGCCTGAGCGCCCGTGAGCTGCTGCGCGATGAACCCCCGCTCAAGCTGCTGCTGATGTCTGCAACACTGGAGGGTGCTCGGCTCTCGAAGGTGCTGAACGATGCACCCGTGGTCACCAGTGAAGGGCGGATGTATCCCGTCTCGACGGTATGGGGCAGCCCCTATCAGCCGGGCGAGCGAATCGATGCGCGCATCACGGACACGTGCCTGGCTGCCATCGATGAACAACCTGGCAGCCTTCTGGTTTTCCTGCCGGGGCAGGCAGAGATTCGGCGGGTGGCAGAGGACCTCAAGGCGCTGCTCGGCAGCCGTCCAGAGGTGATCGTGTGCCCACTGTACGGTGACCTCGACCTGCAGGCGCAGCGTGCGGCGATAGACCCCGCACCCAAGGGGTCGCGCAAGATCGTATTGGCCACGAACATCGCCGAGACCAGCCTGACCATCGAAGGGGTGAGGGTGGTGGTGGACAGCGGCCTTGAACGAGTGCCCAGGTTCGACCCCCGCAGCGGCATGACCCGACTCGACACACAGCGCATTTCCAAAGCCAGCGCTACCCAGCGTGCGGGGCGGGCTGGGCGCCTGGAGCCCGGCATCTGCTATCGGCTGTGGTCGCAGTCCCAACACGAACAGATGGCCGGCTACAGCACCCCTGAAATCCTGCAGGCAGACTTGGCAGCCTTGGCGCTCCAGTTGGCCCGATGGGGTATGAAGCCGCAAGAGATGACCTGGCTCGACCAACCGCCAGCAGCGCCATTCGCTCAAGCCAGAGACTTGCTCAAGCGCCTGGGCGCCCTCGACGATGCTGGGCAGCTCACCCCACACGGTGCGGCCATGAGCGCGCTGCCAGCCCACCCCCGGATCGCCCACATGCTCATCAAGGGCAATGCGATGGGCCTGGATGACCTCGCGTGCAACATCGCGGCACTGCTGGGCGAAAAGGACATTCTGCGTGGGGCCGGTGCTGACCTTCACACCCGGCTGAGTGCCCTGTCAGGGGAGCAACATTCACGTCGTAGCGGCGGTTCTCTCCAGCGGGTGAAGCAGTCGGCTCGGCAGTACCGATCCCTACTGCGTGGGAAGGCCTTCAGCCCTGTCAGCGAGCCCGATCACCCACGGTGGGTAGGGTGCCTTCTGGCGTTTGCCTACCCTGACCGAATCGGCCAGCAGAGGCATGCAAGTGCATCCGAATACCGTCTCTCCAACGGTCGTGCTGCGGTGTTCTCAGAGCCCGATGCGCTAACCAAGCATGAGTGGCTGGTGGTTGCCGACCTGGGTAGCCGGCAAGGGCAGCGTGAGGAGCGGATCTACCTGGCGAGTGACCTCGAGCCTGCTCTGTTCGATGACGAGCTGGCTGACCTTGTGAAGTCTGTCGATGAGGTTGACTGGGACGAAAGGGAAGGGGTGCTGAAGGCTGAGCGGCAGTTGAAGGTGGGGCAGCTGATCTTGTCGACGAAAGCGCTGCCGAGTCTTGATGAGCACACCCGTTCGCTTGCCCTGGTCAACCTGGTAAGGCGCAAGGGCATCGAGCTTCTGCCCTGGAACCCTGAACTGCGGCAGTGGCAGGCCCGAGTGGGTCTGTTGCGCCAGCTGGATATCGAGGGTGGGCAGGCACACAGCAAGTGGCCTGACCTGAGCGATGCCAACCTGCTGGACACGCTGGACCAGTGGCTCACGCCCTACCTGGGTAAAGTCACGAGGCTCAGCCACTTCAGCCAGCTGGACCTGCCCTCGATCATCAGAAACCTTCTGCCCTGGCCACTTCCACAGGAGCTGGACACCCAGGCACCCCAGGCGATCCAGGTGCCGTCCGGCTCGAATATCCGTATCGACTACTCGCAGCATCCGCCCATCTTGGCCGTGCGGCTTCAGGAGCTGTTTGGCCTGGCAGAAACCCCTCGTATTGCTCAGGGCAGGCAGCCGCTGGTGCTGCACTTGCTGTCGCCGGCTCGCAGGCCTGTGCAGGTCACCCAGGATCTGGCGAACTTCTGGCGCAGCACTTACGTGGAGGTGAAGAAGGATCTGAAGGGGCGATACCCGAAGCACTACTGGCCTGAAGACCCATTGGTGGCCGAAGCCACGGCTCGTGCCAAGCCAAGAGGGACGTAGGGGCGTGGGCGATTCAACCACGCTCCCAGCCTTTTACGTTCACCTCTTTTGCAAGTCTGGCTTTGCGTCGGAATTAACCGGCCATATTTGAAGTGCGTAGGCTTTGCCCTCTGCGTTAGAGAGACGACTTCTAGCAGACAGCCTTTTGAGGTTAACTGCCCCACTCAAGCACGCCGAGGCCATCTCCCTATGTCAATTATTGACAACCTGATTGCGTTCACTTTCGCAGCAACACTGTTAACCCTGACCCCCGGCCTCGACACAACTCTGATATTGAGAACGGCTACTGTAGAAGGAAAGCAGCAGGCCTTTCGCGCCGCGCTAGGCATCAACACAGGTTGCTTGCTGTGGGGCGCCGCTGTGGCGTTTGGGCTAGGCGCACTGATTGCTGTATCAGCGTTGGCGTTCAACGTTTTGAAATACTGTGGCGCCGCCTATCTAGCCTGGCTTGGGCTGAATATGCTTCTACGTCCGCGTCAATCATTGTCGCCTGTCGAGGCGGCAGTAAAGCCAAGCCATAACTGGTTCTTGAAGGGAATGACGGGAAATATCCTGAATCCCAAGATTGGTATTTTCTACGTATCCTTCTTGCCCCAATTCATCCCCCAAGGTCAGCCATTGGTTGCTTGGACGTTCGGTTTGGTCAGCATTCACGTGGCCATTGGGCTGCTATGGTCGATTATTCTGATCGCCGCCACCCAGCCATTGGCCGGGCTACTGCGTCGTGTGAAGGTCGTTGCCTGGATGGATCGTGCAACAGGTATGATCTTCGTTCTTTTTGCGGCGCGTCTCGCCTTTAGCAAACGTTGATGCCCTTGAGTAAGGCGCGGTCTATTGCCCGCAGGCTTACCATAAGACCCTAGTCATCCAATCCCAACATACCCAAGCCCGCGGGGCATACCTCCAAGCCCCGCCAGCCACACTGCCCGCCCATCCTCAAGCTTCCTCGAAATGCATCTCTGGCGGCTGTTGGCGCAACCCACGAGTGATGACCAGCAGGTACAGACACCCCATGGCCAGCCAGGCCAAACCAAGGTAGATGGCCATGTGGTCCAGGCTTGCCATCAGCCATAGGTCAGCCACCAGCCCAATCAAGGGGAAGGCCAGGTACACCGTTGCAGCCTTGAGCCCGCGCTCGCCCTGGGCGATCCAGTAGTGAAAGACCACCGACAGGTTGACCAGGCTGAACGCCAGGAAAGCGCCGAAGTTGATGAACGAGGTGGAGGTCGTCACGTCCATGCGCAAGGCCAGCAGCGCGACTACGCCACACAGGACGATGCTGATGACCGGTGTGCCGAACCGTGCACTCAGTCGCCCGAACCAACGCTTGGGCAATACACCGTCGCGGCCCATGGCGAACAGCAGGCGCGAGGCGCTGGCTTGTGCCGAAAGCCCCGAGGTGAATTGCCCCACGATCAGGCCGATCAGGAAGAAACTCACGAAAATATCCCCGCCAATGGCCTTCGCGATTTCGTAGGCGGCCGAGTCCGGGTTGCTGAAGGTCGCACCAGGGTGGGCGAGTTGGACGAAGTAGCTGGCCACGATGAAGATGAAGCCGCCCAGCAGGGTGATCAGCAGGATGGCGCGAGGGATGGTCTTGCGCGGTTCATGGGTTTCTTCGGTCAAGGTGCTGACCGCATCGAAGCCCAGGAACGAATAACAGGCGATGGCGGCGCCACTCATGATCAAAGGCAGTTGGAAACCGTCCTGATGAAAGGGTGCCAGCGACCACAACGGCTGGTTCAGCTCGCCGGTGGCGTAGTGCACGGCCAGGCCCACGAAGGCTGCCAGTACCAGGAACTGAAGCAGCATCAGTACGCCATTGACGGTCTTGGCCAGTTGCAGGCCGACGATGTTGATGGCCGTGGTGACGGCAATGAAGGCCAGCACCCACACTGGGTGCGGCACCGCCGGGAAGGCCGAATGCAGGTAGGCCGCGCCGATCAGCCAGATCGCCATGGGCAGGAACAGGTAGTCCAGCAGCACCGCCCAACCGGCCAGAAAACCCAGCTTGGGGCTGATGGACTTGCGCACGTAGGTGTAGGCCGAGCCGGCGACGGGGAAAGCCCTGGCCATCTTGCCGTAGCTCAGGGCGGTGAACAGCATGGCGATGGAGGCGGCCAAGTAAGCCGAGGGCACAGCGCCTTGGGTGGTGTCGGCAAGGATGCCGAAGGTGCCTAGCACAATGATGGGGGTCATGTAGGCGATGCCGAACAGCGTCACCGCACCCAGCGACAGGGTACGTTTCAAGTGGGCCATGGTGTTACTCCGGATTGTGTTTTTTATGGAGTTCAGTTTCAGGGCCCGGCCTGGGCCCTGGGCGCCAGCCGTGGCGCAAGGGTTCAGACGGTGGTCAGGATCAGTTCTCGCAAGCCGCCTGGGTGCTCGACCTGCTGGCCTGGCAGCTCGAAGCGGCGCTCGGCCAGGTAGCTGTAGTCATGGCGCGCTTGCCCGATCAGCGCCATGTCGAGGTTCAACTGCAGCCGGCAGGCGCTGCGCCCTGCCTCGCACAACAGTTGGCCGTAAGGGTCGACCACCGCGCTGCCGCCTGCAAACACCAGGTTGCCATCGCCCTGGCCGACGCGATTGACCATCACCGCATAGGCCTGGTTTTCCATGGCGCGAGCGCTGATAGCGGTGCGGTGCGTGGGGCCGTACGGGTCCATGTTGCCGTTGGTCACCAGGATCAGCTCGGCCCCCAGCTGGCCCAGGGCGCGGGCGCTTTCGGGGAATTCGATGTCGAAGCAGATCAACAGCCCTACGCGCACCCCTTTGTACAGCGCCGTGGCGTAGCGATCGCCCGCCGTGAAGATGCCCTTGTCGGAGGCCCACAGGTGGGTCTTGCGGTACTTCAGCGCGACACCGTCCGGGGTGATCAGCACGGTGGTGTTGTAGAAGTGCCCGTCTTCGCCCGCCTCGGCAAGGCCGACCACGGCTGCCACGCCCTTGTCGGTCACCGCTTGGGCGACGGCGGCAAGCGTCGGGCCGGTCAGGGGCTCGGCGATGGCCGCGATGTTGTCTTGCGTCGGAAAGCCCATCAGCTGGGTTTCCGGGAACACGATCAGGTCCACATCCGCTGCGGCGCGGTGGATCGCCTCCAGGGTGCGTTCCAGGTTGTAGGCGGTGTCGCCGTCGCGACCGTCCAGCTGGACGAGTTCTACTTTCATTGCAACTCCTGACTGCGCAGCCAAACGGCTGCCAGGTGATCGACGCGGCGTGAAACCAGCGCACTGCACCGGCTGAGATAACGTGCCTGCCACTTGCTGTGGCGGACGGTGATTGCCCGAGTATGCCGCTGCCATCGGCGGCGGGGTAATTACGCCCTTGAGGTAACCCATAGGGGTTAGCCCTGTACACATTCCTTCGGTACTGGCCAGCGCTGCGCCGAAAACAGCGCCGCAATGCCCATGCACTCCAGTACACTTTGCCTGCTCAGTTGTATTCACCCTGACCTGCATCTCACCTTTTGGTACAGAGCCCGGACATGAACCTCACACTTCAGGACATTGCCTGGCATCGGTCGGTCGGCCAGGTGATCGATGCGCTGGACCACCCCGGTTTCTGGCTGCGCCTGGTGCGGTTGCTGGAGCAATACGTGGCGTTCGACAGTTGGGTCGCGTTTCTTTTCAGCGAGCATCGCCCGCTGGTGTATGCCGAATCCCCCGGCAGTGATGGCGGGCTGGACCCGTTATTTCAGGATTACCTCAAGGGCCTTTACCTGCTGGACCCGTTCTACATCTCCAGCCGGGAGACGCCGGCAAGCGGCCTGGTGCAGCTGGCCGACGTGGCCCCTGAATGCTTCGAGCGCACCGACTATTACCAGCGTTATTTCCGCCTCAACGTGGTGGCCGACGAGGTGCAGTACAACGTGGCCCTGGATGCCGGGCGCACGCTGTGCCTGTCGCTGGGTAGCCGCTCACGCTTTGCGGGCGAGCAGATTGCGCTGCTGCACCTTCTGCAACCCTGGGTGCTGGCCACCATGCGCCAGCGCTTTCGGTTCGAGCACGATGTCGACGAAGTCACCCCGGCGCCTGCGTGGCAGAACCACCTGGCCGAGGGCTTCGGCCACCTGGAAACGCCGCTCACCGCCCGCGAACTGGAGGTGGGCCGCATGCTGCTCAGCGGCTGTTCCAGCAAGGAGATTGGCCGCAAACTCGCCATCTCCTCGGAAACCGTGCGGGTCCATCGCAAGCACATCTACCGCAAGCTGGGCATCAAGTCCCAGTCAGAGCTGTTCGCCTTGTTTCTCAAGGCCCAGCGCTAGCAGCCGGTAGCTGGGTTCACGTGCGCTGCTCAACCTCGAGCAGCATGAACAGCCGGTACATGACCACCGTGCCGAACAATTGCAGGAAGCCTGCCAGGCTGTCCACGAGCAGTTGCACGCCAGGAGATGGGTCGGGGATGGCCATCAGGATCAGGCCTTCGATCAGCCAGATCGACGCCAGCACGGCCAGCAGGCACACCAGAATGCGCATGAAATGGCCAGTGGTCATGCGGGCGCTTTCGCGCATCGCCTGCACCACGGGCAAGCCGCGCAGCACCAGCAGGTATTCACCGAACACCAGGTTGACCATGATCCACACCCCTGGGAACACGAACAAGGCCATGCCGGCCATGATCAGCAACGAGCTGATCAGCACCAGCAGCGTCAGCGCCGGCCAGAGCTGCACCGCACGGGCAAACAGGTCGCGCTTGGCGATGGCCTGGCCATTGCTGCGGGTATCGAGGTACAGGATCAGTGCTGCGCTGTACAGCGGGTAGCACAGCACGTAGATCAGCATGCCGTAGGCCGGGGAGGCCTGCTCGCCCAGCTGGCGATACAGCACCTGGGTCAGCACGGCTTCGAGCACCACCAGCGGCAGGCACAGTTGGGCAATACCGGCCAGGTGGCGGGTGAAGAAGTGGAAGGAGTCGCGCAAAACACTCAGCGGATTCATGGGGTCAACATCGCATGGCAGTTGAAACAGGGGGTCTAACTCTAGCCCAAAGCGACCCTTGATCCGTTACTTGCTGAAAAAAGTTTCACCCCGCCGGTGATTGAATCAGCCGCGTCGACGCCCCATCTTTGAGCCTGTCCGTAGTCCCGCTACCCACGAGGTCGCCCCATGAATACCGAAGAACAATCCCTGATCGATGGCCTGTTCAGCCGCATCAAGCAGGCCGAAGACCCAAGCCAGCCACGTGATGCGCAGGCCCAGGCCTGCATCGAGGCGCATGTGCGCCAGCAGCCGGCGGCCCCTTACTACATGGCCCAGGCGATCCTGGTGCAGGAAGCGGCCATCAAGCGCCTGGACGAACAAAACAAACAGCTCGAAGCGGAACTCAAGCAGGCACGCGCCCAGGCCGAAGCTGCGCAGGCCGGCGCCTCGCAGAACACAGGCGGCGGCGGTTTTCTGTCCAGCCTCTTCGGCGCTGGCGGGCGTAGCTCGGCGCCGGCACCTGCTTCTCAGCCCCAGCGTTCGGTCGCACCGTCCGCACCCGCCGGTGGCGGCTGGCGCGAACCCGCGGCACCTGGCTTCTCGCAGCCGCCGGCCCAGCAGCCGGGCTTTGGCGCAGCGCCCGCGCGCGGCGGCGCCAGTAGCTTTCTGGGCGGCGCCATGCAGACTGCTGCCGGTGTAGCCGGTGGTGTCTTGCTGGCCCAGGGCATCAGCAGCCTGTTCAACCACAATTCCCAGCCCGAAGAGGTGGTCGAAGTGATCAAGGAAGCGCCTGCGCAGGCCAGTGACAGCGGCGGCTGGAACGACCAGAGCGAGCAGCAGCACGTGGCCGACAACAGCGGCTGGGGCAGCGACCAGGGCGGTTACAGTGACGCCGATTACGGCGGTGATGACGGGGGATTATTCTCCGACGACGATTCCTACGTCTGACGGCTCTGGCATACTGCTGGCCTTCGCGGGGCGCTGAACCCGCCCCCGATCCGGCCAGACGAGGTGCCAAGGTGAAAAAGATCGCGCTGTTCGCCGACGTGCAGAACCTCTATTACACCGTGCGCCAGGCCCACGGTTGCCATTTCAACTACACCGCCTTGTGGAACCAGGTCAGCCGCGAAGGCCAGATCGTCGAGGCGGTGGCCTATGCCATCGATCGGGGCGACAGCAAGCAGCAGCAGTTTCAGCAGATACTGCGCAACCTGGGTTTCGATGTGCGCCTCAAGCCCTTCATCCAGCGCAGCGATGGCTCGGCCAAGGGCGATTGGGATGTCGGCATCACCTTGGATGTGATCGATGCGGCCAGCCGCGTGGACCAGGTGGTATTGGCGTCGGGTGATGGGGATTTCGACCTGCTGCTCGACCGCGTGATCCAGCGTCACGGCACCGAAGCGGTGGTCTATGGCGTGCCTGGGCTGACGGCGATGTCGCTGATCCGCGCCGCCACCCGCTATGTGCCCATCGAGGGCCCGTTGTTGCTCAAGCACTAAGGTTTTTATGGAACGTATCGCTGTCATCGACTTTGAAACCACCGGCATTTCCCCAGGCACCGGTTGCCGCGCCACCGAGGTGGCCGTGGTGATGCTCGAGCGCGGGCAAATCGTCGAGCGTTATCAGAGCCTGATGAACGCGGGGGTGTCGGTGCCTGCTTTCGTGTCGGGCTTGACCGGCATCACCACTGCCATGGTGCGCAAGGCACCCCCGGTGGAGCAGGTGATGAACGAGGTGGCCGAGTTCGTGGGGGCAACGCCGCTGCTGGCCCACAACGCCGCCTTCGACCAGAAGTTCTGGGACTTCGAGCTGGGCCGCATCGGCCGCAGCCGCAGCCAGCCCTTCGCCTGCTCGCTGTTGCTGTCCCGGCGCCTGCTGCCGGCAGCCCCCAACCACAAGCTGGGCACACTGACCCGCTGGGCCGGGCTGCCCAACACTGGCACGGCCCACCGGGCCATGGCCGACGCGGAAATGGCCGCCAACCTGGTCCAGCACCTGGCCGGCGTACTGCGCCAGGACCACGGGGTGCAGCAGCCTTCCCACGACTTGTTCTGCCGCCTGCAGAAAACCCCCGCCGCCAAGGTGCGCGACGCGCTGGCAATCTATCGCTGAAGCGGGCAGCGCCTGGCGTCGCACGCCCCAGGTTGCAAGTGTGCTGCTGATCCAGCGCCCCACTGTAGGGTTGCCGCTGCGCTTCACGCCGTTAGACTGCGTCACCCGCAAAAGGATTTTCGACTCGACCATGTCCAGCACCCGCCGCTTCCCGCTTCTGCTAATCGGGGCCTTCGTGGCCCTGTATTTCGTATGGGGTTCAACCTACCTGTTTATCCGCATCGGTGTGGAAAGCTGGCCGCCCATGCTCATGGCCGGGGTCCGCTTTCTGATTGCCGGAGGGCTGTTGTACGGCTTCATGCGCTGGCGAGGGGCGCCATCGCCGTCCTGGCCGCAGTGGCGGGCAGCGGGGCTGGTGGGCTTTTTGCTGCTCAGCTGTGGCAACGGGGGCGTGACCATCGCCGAACATGCGGGCGTGGCGTCCGGGGTGGCAGCGCTGGCGGTGGCGACCGTGCCCTTGTTCACCCTGGTGTTTGGGCTGATGTTCGGTTACCGCAACTCGGCGCTCGAATGGGCGGGCATCGTCTTGGGCCTGACTGGCATCGGTCTGCTCAACCTGGGCTCCAACCTGCAGGCGAGCCCGCTTGGCGCGGCGCTGCTGATCTTCGCCGCCGCCTCGTGGGCGTTCGGGTCGGTGTGGAGCAAGCGCCTGCCCATGCCACCGGGCCCCATGGCCAGCGCTGCACAGATGCTGGTCGGCGGCACGGCATTGCTGCTGGGCAGCCTGCTGTCGGGCGAACGCATGACGCAGATGCCCACCGCTGCCGGCTGGGGCGCGCTGGCCTACCTCGTGTTCTTCGGCTCGATCCTGGCGTTCAGCGCCTACATGTACCTGCTCAAGCACGTTCGCCCGGCGGCCGCCACCAGCTATGCCTACGTCAACCCGGCCGTGGCGGTGCTGTTGGGCATCGTGTTCGCCGGCGAGCAGATCGGTGCCGAGGAGTGCGTTGCCATGGCCGTGATCATCGGCGCGGTGGTCCTGATCGGCCTGCCGCAGTGGCGCAAGGCGCGACCCGTCGCGTAGCCGCTCGACCGGGAAACCTGCAAGTGCACAGGGGGGATGCGGTAGACTTGCCGGCTTCGCTGAACCCCTGATGGTATTGCCATGAATTTCGCCAAACTCGGCCTGATCGAACCCTTGCTGCGCACCCTTGAGCAGCGCGATTACACCACCCCGACCCCGGTACAGGCCCAGGCCATCCCCGCCGTGCTGGCCGGCCGCGACCTGATGGCCGCCGCCCAGACCGGCACCGGCAAGACCGCAGGTTTTGCCCTGCCCGTGTTGCAACGCCTGGCGCTCGAAGGCGAGAAGGTCGCGGCCAACTCGATTCGTGCCCTGGTCCTGGTGCCCACCCGTGAACTGGCCGAGCAGGTGCATACCAACGTGCGCGAATACGCCGAGCACCTGCCGCTGAGCACCTATGCAGTGTATGGCGGGGTGAGCATCAACCCGCAGATGATGCGCCTGCGCCGCGGTGTGGACCTGCTGGTGGCGACCCCGGGCCGGCTGCTGGACCTGTATCGCCAGAACGCGATCAAGTTCAACCAGGTGCAGATTCTGGTGCTCGATGAAGCCGACCGCATGCTCGACCTGGGGTTTGCCGAGGAGCTGCAATCGGTCTATGCCGCGCTGCCCCGCAAACGCCAGACGCTGTTGTTCTCGGCGACGTTCTCGGACCAGATCCGCATGCTCGCAGGGCTCGCGCTCAACGACCCGCTCAGCATCGAAGTCAGCCCGCGCAATGCCACGGCCGCGAGCGTCAAGCAATGGCTGGTGACGGTGGACAAGAAGCGCAAGGTCGACCTGTTCTGCCACCTGTTGCGCAAGCAGCGCTGGAAACAGGTGCTGGTCTTCGCCAAGACCCGCAACGGTGTCGATCAGCTGGTCGAGCGTTTGCTGGCCGAAGGGGTCAAGGCCGACGGCATCCATGGCGACCGCCCGCAAGCGACCCGGCAACGGGCGCTGGACAGCTTCAAGGCACGCGAAGTGCAGGTGCTGGTGGCCACCGACGTGGCTGCGCGCGGGCTGGATATTGACGACCTGCCGCTGGTGGTCAACCTGGACCTGCCGATCGTGGCCGAAGACTACGTGCACCGTATCGGTCGCACCGGCCGTGCGGGCAACACGGGCGAGGCGATTTCGCTGGTGTGCGCCGACGAGGTGCAATTGCTGGCGGCCATCGAGGTACTGACCCGCCAGACGCTGGCGCGTCATGAAGAGCCTGATTTCATTCCTGATCACCGGGTACCGCTGACCGATGCCAGTGGTCAAGTGATGAAAAAGCCCAAGAAACCGAAGAAGCCCAAGGAAAACAGTGCCAAGCGCGGGCTGGGGCGGTGGATGGACAGTGACGAGGCAGGTACCGCGCCACCTGCGGTGAAGGCGGTGCGCAAGGTGCCTAGCTTCAATGGGGGGCCGCGCAAGCGCAAGCCTTGAGCGGGTTTGGACAGGTCTAGGGCAGGGCCCTGGTTGTTTGCGGGTGTCGTGCAGGGTTGCACAGCCGGCCCGGCGATTTGTCATACGGGGCTGAAACTCTGGGGCCACGCAGCGGCCCCCAACGGGCTTGAATACAGAACAGAAGACCTTCAGACCACAACGCAACCCCTCACCCCACCCAACCCCGCGATCAGCCCGGCGTCTTCCCCCGCCGCCCCACCCAAGCCGCCGCCGCCCGCCCGGCGCGCAGCCCGCTGGCGAAGCAGGCAGTCAGCAGGTACCCGCCTGTTGGCGCTTCCCAGTCCAGCATTTCGCCTGCACAGAACACCCCTGGCATGTGCTTTATCATCAGCCCCTCATCCAGGCTTTCGAAGCGGACCCCGCCGGCACTGCTGATCGCTTCGTCCAGGGGGCGAGTGCGCACCAGCGTGATCGGCAGGGCCTTGATCGCCCGAGCAAGGGAGGGCGGGTCGGCGAAGGTTGCCGGGTCGGTCAGTTCACGCAGCAGCGCTGCCTTGACTCCGTCCAGGCCCAATTGCCCTTGCAAGTGCTTGGCCATGGACCGCGAGCCCCTCGGCCGTGCCAGCGCCTGGGCAATTTTGTCCACAGGCTTGTCCGGTAGCAGGTCCAGTACCAGCACACCGCTGCCACGCTGCTCGATGGCCGTGCGCACCTGCGCCGACCAGGCGTAGACCAGGCTGCCTTCCACACCCTGGGCGGTCAGGATGAATTCGCCTTTGCGCGGTGTGCTGCCGGGTACGCTCAACGCAATGTTCTTGACCGGCGCCCCTGCGAACTTGTCGGTGAGCACTGCGCTCCAGCCCGCCACCTCGAACCCGCAATTGCTCGGTCGTAGGGGTGAGATATCCACAGCCCGGTCAGCCAGGGTTGCTTGCCAGCGCCCATCAGACCCCAACCGCGCCCAACTGCCGCCACCCAGCGCCAGTACTACCACCGCAGGTCGGACCAGCCGCTCGCCCTGTGGATAAGCAATCCGCAGCGCGCCGTCCTCGCTCCAGCCCAGCCAGCGATGACGGTTGTGGATAACCACGCCGCTTTCACGCAGGCGCTTGAGCCACGCGCGTAAAAGCGGGGCGGCTTTCATGTCGGTGGGGAACACGCGGCCCGAGCTGCCTACGAACGTGGCAATGCCCAGCGCGTGAATCCACTGGCGCAAGGCGTTGGCATCAAAATCGCGCAGCAGCCCGTCAACCTCGCCCCGGCGCTCGGCATACCGCGCCGCAAAGGCAGGGTAGGGCTCGGAATGGGTGATGTTCATGCCACCCACGCCCGCCAGCAGAAACTTGCGACCTACTGAAGGCATGGCGTCGAACACTTCCACCGCAAGCCCGGCCTGTGCCAGGGCTTCAGCCGCCATCAGGCCGGCAGGGCCGCCCCCGATGACAGCGGCGACAGGAAGGGCGGGGTGACTTACTTCGGACATGATCGGCTGCAGGCTGTGGAAAAGACGCGCATTCTAACGCAGCACGCCTCCCACAAGCACTGATCAAAAAATGATCAAGATCGCGCAAACAGCGCCATCAAAGGGCTACAGCCTGTTTCGCTCAGGTTATCCACAAGCGGTTCCACAGTCATTGTGCACAACGCAAGACTTTGGCTGCCGTGTGATGAAGCACACCGTGACGCTTGGCCAGTGCTCTGCGGTCCTTGCTGTAGCCGCCCCCGATCACACCCATGACCGGAATATCGCGCCCCAGGCACTGGCCGAGCACGCGCTCGTCACGTGCGGCCAGCCCTGCATCGGTGATTTGCAGATAACCCAGGGCATCGTCCTTGTGAACATCGACTCCGGCGTCGTACAGCACCAGGTCAGGCTGATAGAGCGGCAGCAGGTAATTGAGCGCCTCATCCACCACTTGCAGGTAAGCGTCGTCCCCCATGCCGCGTGGCAGGGGAATGTCCCAATCGCTTTGTGCCTTGCGGGCCGGGAAGTTCTGCTCGCAATGCAGGGAGACGGTAATGGCGTCGGGTGTGTCCTCAAGCATGCGCGCAGTCCCGTCTCCTTGATGGACATCGCAATCGAAAATCAGCACCCGATGCACGCGACCGGCTTCAAGCAGGTACCGGCTGATCACGGCCAGGTCATTGAAGATGCAGAAGCCGGCCGGGTGGTCGTAGTGGGCATGGTGAGTGCCCCCGGCCAGGTGGCAGGCCACCCCGTGTTGCAGGGCCATCTCGGCCGTCAACAACGACCCCCCGACCGCGCGCACGGTGCGCCGCGCCAGCGCTTCGCTCCACGGCAGGCCCAGGCGGCGCTGGTCCTCGCGCGACAGCTCGCCGTGCATGTAGCGCTCGATGTAATGGCGATCGTGGGCCAGCGCGAGAATGTCATTGGGGCAGATGTCGGGCCGCAGCAACGCCTGGTCAGTGGTCAACCCGCTGTCGATCAGGTGATCGTGCAGCAGACGAAACTTGTCCATCGGAAAACGATGGTCCGGCGGAAACTCAGGGCTGTAGTCTTCGTGGTAGATCAGCGGCAGCGACATGGGTTATCCACAGCAGGGAACAGCCTCGATCTTGCCATGAGTGGCCTACGGCTGTGGAAAACTTTGCTGTCGCTAACTAGAAGCCGGTGGCGGCCCATGCAGTGGGCACTTTCAACGTGCGGCACTGGCCAGCACGCGCTGCCATGCAGGCTCGTTCAAGCGCCCCAGAATGCGTGCCTTGCCGCTGTCGTCCACGGAAACGAACAGGGCGCTGGCATAACCGCTGTCCCGTTCGCCGCCGGCAACGTTCTGCTGACGAGCGAATTGATCGACGCAGCCGCTATGGGTTACCAGCACCAAGTTGTGTTCGGTGCGTTTGGCGGCCAGCGCCTGGGCCGGGAAGCTGCCGTCGCACTGCCCGATCCATTCCCGCGTGGCGACCGGCTGCCCCAGAATGAAATGCGCCGTCTGCTGGGTGCGCACCTTCGGGCTGCTTAACAGGTCGGCATCGGCCAGCCCAAGGTGCTTGAGACCTTCGCCCACGCGCCCGGCAGCCTGGCTACCGGCCACCGTGATGCCCGCTGGGTCGTCCAGGCAAGGGCCTGGTGCGCTGTCGCAGCGCTCGGCATGGCGGATCATGACGATCACCGCACCGTTGGCCCAGGCCTGGAGCAGGCCGCTTTTGCTGAGTTGTTGCTGGCTACCAAGGTCCACGATGGAGGTTCTCGTCATAAACCAGGAGGTCGATGCCGCCACGGCCAGGCTCAGGCTCAAGGCGACGGTCACGGCGCGGCGGGGCAGCCATCGCTTGCGCGGTGAATGCAAGGCGTAGGGCGGCAGGGTGTTGCTCGACAGCATGGGTGGCTCCGACAAGAAAACCGCGCGCTGGGCGCGGCAGGGATGGCGGCATTTTGCTAACCGACGTGTTGCCAGCCGGTGAAGCGCATGTGAAAAATGCATTCGGCTACCCGTCACCCGGTGCCCTGCCGTGGCTGCGCCTACGCTGTACACTGCATCACGCCAAAACGGAGCGAACCCCATGACCCCCATTCTGGAACTGGAAAGCGCGCGGCTGATCCTGCGCCAATGGCAGGACGAGGATCTGCGCGAGTTCGCTGCCCTGTGCGCCGACCCCCAGGTCATGCGGTATTTCCCCGCGCCGCTCACACGTCTGGAAGCGGCTGCCTTGATCGGCCGCATCCGCGGGCATTTTCATGAGTACGGGTTTGGCCTGTGGGCGCTTGAGCGCAAGGACAGTGGCGCGTTCATCGGCATGACGGGCCTGCTCAACGTCAATTTCGACGCGCCCTTCGCCCCGGCGGTCGAGATCGGCTGGCGCCTGGCACGCCGGCACTGGGGCCTGGGGTTTGCCAGCGAGGCGGCCTGGACGTGCTTGCGCTGTGCGTTCGCCCAGTTGCAGGTCGAAGAGGTGGTGTCCTTCACCAGTACCCTCAACCTGCCCTCGCAGAAGGTCATGCAAGCTATCGGCATGGAGCAGGACCTGGCAGGCAGCTTCGACCACCCGCGTGTCGCCCTCGGCCATCCACTGCGCCCGCATGTGCTGTACCGGATCGATCGCTCGCGGTGGGAGCAGACCTTGCGGGCCGAGTGAACCGCCAGGGGGGCCAGCGGTGTCAAACCCTGTATCATTTGCGCTATTGGACGGTGGGGCTCATGCAGGGGCCGCGCCGGTTGAATCGAGCGCCGGCCCACGGCGCCTTGTGAGCACGCCTTGCGTCTACGGAGAACCCCGATGAGTCATGTGTTGGACGACCTGGTCGACCTGTTGAGCCTCGAAGCCATTGAAGAAAACCTGTTCCGCGGCCGCAGCCAGGACCTGGGTTTTCGCCAGCTGTATGGCGGCCAGGTGCTGGGCCAGTCCTTGTCGGCCGCCAGCCAGACGGTAGAGGATGCCCGCCATGTGCACTCGCTGCACGGCTACTTCCTGCGCCCGGGCGATGCCAGCCTGCCGGTGGTGTATTCGGTGGACCGCGTGCGCGACGGTGGCAGTTTCAGTACCCGCCGCGTCACGGCGATTCAGAAGGGTAAGACGATCTTCACCTGCAGCGCGTCGTTCCAATACGACGAAGAAGGGTTCACCCACCAGGCGCAGATGCCCGATGTAGTCGGCCCTGAAAACCTGCCCACCGAAGTGGAACTGGCCAGCGCCATGGCCGATCAGCTGCCTGAGCGCATCCGCGACAAGGTGCTGTGCGCCAAGCCCATCGAGATTCGCCCGGTGACCGAACGTGATCCGTTCAACCCCAAGCCCGGCGACCCGGTGAAATACGCCTGGTTCCGCGCCGATGGCAACCTGCCGGCCGTCCCTGCGCTGCACAAGTACATCCTGGCCTACGCCTCTGATTTCGGGCTGTTGACCACCTCGATGCTGCCCCATGGCAAGTCGGTCTGGCAGCGCGACATGCAGATCGCAAGCCTGGACCACTCCTTGTGGTTCCACGGCAACCTGCGCGCCGATCAATGGCTGCTGTATGCCACCGACAGCCCTTGGGCAGGCAATGCCCGTGGCTTCTGCCGGGGCAGTATCTTCAACCAGGCCGGCCAGCTGGTGGCCTCGTCCAGCCAGGAAGGCCTGATTCGTCATCGCAAGGACTGGGTATGAACCTCGGCCAGGTGCGCCACTGGGTGTTCGACATGGACGGCACCCTGACCGTGGCCGCGCACGATTTTGCCGCTATCCGCGTGAAGCTGGGCATCCCGCCCAAGGACGACATCCTGGCGCACCTGGCGGCCTTGCCCGCCGACGAAGCCGCCGCCAAGCATGCCTGGCTGCTGGAGCACGAGCGTCATCTGGCGTTTGCCTCCAGAGCCGCCCAAGGGGCGGTGGAGTTGGTCCGTGAGCTGGCCAGCCGTGGTTGCCAGCTGGGCATCCTTACCCGCAATGCCCGCGAGCTGGCGCACATCACGCTCGAGGCCATTGGCCTTGCCGACTGTTTTCCGGTGGCGCACATTCTTGGGCGTGATGAAGCGCAGCCCAAGCCCAGCCCCGATGGGCTGCTCAAGATCGCCGGTGCCTGGGGCGTCGCGCCGCAGGCGATGGTGATGGTGGGCGACCACCGCTTCGACCTGGACTGCGGGCGAGCCGCCGGTGCAGGCACGGTACTCGTGAACCAGCCGCACGACGCCTGGCCGGGCCTTGCCGATCGACATGCGCCCGACTGCCATGCTTTGAAGCGTATGCTGGGCTGAACCGACGCTCGCCGGCCACTTTCCTTTTTACAGATGGAGCACTCGACCATGAGCAGCAAGGCGATTTACGTTCAACCCGGCGGCGGCTACGACAAGGTCGAGGTCGGCACCTGTGAAGCCACTGCCCCAGGCGTGGGTGAAATCACCGTGCGCTTGCATGCCAGCTCCCTCAATTACCATGACTTTGCCGTGGTCAGCGGCATGTGGGGCCCGGCCGAACGCCGCATCCCGATGGCCGACGGTGCTGGCGAGGTCGTAGCCGTGGGCAGCGGTGTCAGCGACTTTAAGGTCGGTGACAGCGTGGTCAGCACCTTCTTCCCTGACTGGCTGGATGGGCAGGCCAATGTCGAGGGCTTTGCCCGGGTGCCGGGCGATGGCCTGGACGGTTATGCCCGTGGCCATGTGACCGCGCTGGCCACGGCGTTCACTCTCGCGCCCAAGGGCTTCAGCCACGCCGAGGCGGCGACCTTGACCACTGCCGGGCTGACGGCCTGGCGCGCGCTGATGAGCGACGATCACCTCAAGCCCGGTGATACGGTGCTGGTGCAGGGCACCGGCGGGGTTTCGATCTTCGCCCTGCAGTTCGCCAAGCTGGCCGGCGCGTCGGTGATCGCCACTTCTTCCAGCGATGCCAAGCTCGAGCGGCTCAAAGCCTTGGGCGCCGACCACGTGATCAACTACACGCGCACGCCGGCCTGGGGCGAAAAGGTGCGTGAACTGACCGACAACCGTGGGGTGGACCATGTGATCGAAGTGGGCGGGCCTGCCACTTTGGAGCAGTCGATGATTGCCGCGCGCATCGGGGGCCATGTGTCGCTGATCGGTATTCTGACCGGTGTGGCGGGGCAACTGCCGCTGGTGCAGGCACTGGTGCGGCAGATCCGCTTGCAGGGTGTCCTGGTGGGCAGCCGTGCTCAGCAGCAAGCCATGGTCCGGGCCATCGAGGCTAACGGCCTGCGCCCGGTGGTGGACAAGCACTTCGAACTCGAACAGATCGTCGAGGCGTTTCGCTATCAGGAAAGCAACCGCCATTTCGGCAAGATCTGCCTGACCTGGTAACGCCTTGGGGTAACGGGATGTAATGGCTGGCGAGCAGGCCAATACATTCGCGCACATCGTGCGCACAGGTGGCTGGCTAGAATGCCCGGCTCCGTTGCGACTGATTCTCTCTTCAAGAGGACGCCCCGATGTGCCTGTTCCCCCGTTTGCGGCAGCGCCTGCTGCCTGCCTTGTTGCTGTTGGCGTCCTGCCTCGGCTTTACCCATACCGCCCACGCCCTGCAAGTCACCGATGTGCTGGGGCGTACCGTCGAGCTTGACCACGCCCCGCAGAGGATCGTGCTGGGCGAGGGGCGTTTGTTCTTCGCCCTGGCGCTGCTCGACCGGGACAACCCGTTCCAGCGCGTGGTGGGCTGGCAGAACGACATGCGCTTGCTGGACCCGCACACCTACGAGGTCTACGCCCAGCACTACCCGCAGATCGCCAAGCTGCCCTTGATCGGGCAGGCCTCCGAGCAGAGCGTGAGCGCCGAGCAGATCCTGTCGCTCAAGCCGGACCTGGCCATTTTCAGCATCGCCGGTGAAGGCCCGACCCAGCACAGCCCGGTGGCCGACTTGCTGGCCAAGGCCGGCGTGCCGGTGTTGTTCATCGATTTTCGCGTGCACCCCATGCGCAACACCCACGTCAGCATGCAGGCGCTGGGCACGCTGCTGGGCCGTGAACAGCAGGCGCAGCAGTACCTTGACCTGTACGACCGTCACCTGGAGCGGGTGAAAGCGGGCGTGGCCGGCATCAAGGACAGCGAGCGGCCCAAGGTGTTTCTGGAACTGCTGGCCGGGGTATGGCAAGCGCCCGGCCATACCACTGGCAAAAGCGGTTTGGGCAGTGTGGTCCAGGCGGTGGGTGGCCATAACATTGGCGCCGACGTGGTGCCCGGTGCGCTGGGCGATGTCAGCGTCGAGTACGTGCTGCAAGCCGACCCCGACGTCTACATCGCCACCGGCAACCGCGCCCCTGGGGTGCTGCTGGGTGCCGGGGTGTCCGAAGAAACGGCCCGGGACAGTTTGGCGAAGATCACGGCCCGCCCGGAATTCGCCCCCTTGCGCCCCATCCAGGCCGGCCAGGCCCATGGCTTGTGGCATGACTTCTACAACTCGCCGTTCAACATCCTGGCAATTGAAGCGATGGCGCGCTGGGTGCATCCAGAGCGGTTCAAGGCCATTGACCCGCAAGCGACCATGGCCGAGATCAACCGCATGCTCAAGGTAGGGCTGGACGGTCAGTACTGGGTCGACGCCCAGTGACCGCACAGGCGCTGCCAGGCGTGCAGCAGGCCGCCTGGCATTACCGTCGGCTGCTGTGGCGGCGTACCGGGCTGGTGGCCGGGCTGGCCGTGCTGTTGCTGGTTTCGGTCTTGAGCGACCTGGCCAGCGGTGCATCGGGCATGAGCTTGGGGCGACTGGTGCAAGGCCTGTTCGACCCGACCACCCTCAGCGCCACGGAGCGGGTGATTATCTGGAACGTTCGCCTGCCGTACGCGCTGATGGCCGTGCTGGTGGGCACGGCACTGTCGCTGGCAGGGGCCGAGATGCAGGCGATCCTCGACAACCCGCTGGCCAGCCCCTTCACTTTGGGAGTGTCCTCGTCAGCGGCACTGGGGGCTTCGCTTGCCATCGCCTACCCGCTCAGCGTCGCCTGGATGACGGCGGGTGTGCAGGTGACGGTGATGGCCTTCGTCTTCGCCTGCCTGTCGGTGGTGCTGTTGCAGGCCATGTCGCGGCTTCGCGGGGCGGGCGTGGAGAGCCTGGTGCTGTTCGGCATCGCCCTAGTGTTCAGCTGCAATGCCCTGGTGTCGCTGTTGCAACTGCTGGCCACCGAGGACGTGCTGCAGCAACTGGTGTTCTGGACCATGGGCAGCCTGGCCCGGGCCGATTGGAACAAGCTCGGCATGCTGGCGCTGGTCGTGGCGCTGGTGTTGCCGTTTTCGCTGCGCGCAGCACCTGCGATGACGCTGCTGCGCATGGGCGAGGACCGGGCGCGCAGCTTCGGCGTGGACACCCGGCGGCTGCGCTTTGCCTCGCTGCTGCGCATCAGCCTGTTGTCGGCAACCGCCGTGGCATTCGTCGGCACCATCGGCTTCGTCGGCCTGGTCGGGCCGCACATTGCGCGCCTGCTGGTCGGTGAAGACCAGCGGTTCCTGCTGCCGGCCAGCGCGCTGGTGGGCGCACTGATGCTGTCGCTGTCCTCCATTGCCAGCAAGCTGATCATGCCAGGCGTGATTGTGCCGGTCGGCATCGTCACCGCCCTGGTGGGAGTGCCGATTTTCGTGACGCTGGTGTTCCGGCGGGGGAGAAAGCTGTGAGCCTGGTGATCGACAAGGTTTCGGTCGCCTACGGTGCGCGGCAGATCCTGCACGAGGTCAGCCTGCCGGCCTTGCCCGAAGGCAGCCTGGTGGCGCTGGTGGGGCCCAATGGAGCAGGCAAGTCCACGCTGCTCAGGGCCCTGGCAGGGCTCGAGCGCATGCGCGGCGGCCTGCGCCTGGATGGCCAGGACGTGACCCGGCTGGCCTTTGCCGACCGTTCGCGACGACTGGCCTACATGCCCCAGCAGTTGCCCCCCGGCATTGCCCTCAGTGTGCTGGAAAGCATCATGGCGGCACTTCGCGTAGGCAGTGCGGACGATCTGCTGGGCCAGGCCTTTGCGGCCCTGCGCCAGCTGGGTATCGAGCATCTGGCCCAGTGCTCGCTGGACAGCTTGTCCGGCGGGCAGCGGCAATTGGTGGCGCTGGCCCAGTTGCTGGCGCGCAACCCGCAAGTGCTGCTGCTCGACGAGCCCACCAGCGCGCTGGACCTGCATTATCAATTGCGGGTCATGGACGCCGTGCGTGAGCGGGTGCAGGTGCATCGCCTGTTGGCGGTGGCGGTGCTGCACGACATCAACCTGGCCGCCAGCCATGCCGACTGGCTGGTGGTGCTGCGCGAGGGCAGGGTGGTGGCCAGTGGTACGCCGCAGGATGTATTGGTGCCTGACCTGCTAGCGCAGGTGTATGGCGTCCAGGCGCGGGTCGAGCGCTGCTCCCAGGGGCGGCTGCAGGTGCTGGTCGACCACGCACTGGCCTGATGCCCGCGCTGCCTGCTGGACAGGCAGCGGGTGCAACACACTCGAATGAAAAACCCAAGCGCCATTGGCGTGCATGGCGCGTTCGGATATGCCAATCGCGACATTTGTCGCTTGCACAAAAGCGCTGTCGTGATCGAACAGTTCCGGGGCGTTCTCGTGTAATTTCCCTCCCCCCTGCGGGGCTTAAATGAAGCCCGACCCCCACCGGCACGTTGCCTTGTGATGCGCTGCAAAGATCAACAACAGAGCGCAAGCAACCTGTCGACCTGAACCCTTCAAGGAGCTATTTTCGCCTACGCCTGCCCGTCCATCCTTGTGTCAGCAAAAAGAGAACAACATCCATGAACACCGTGGGATCTGATGGCAACCTTGCACAAGGTTTCAAGCCACGTCATGTAACGATGCTGTCCATCGCCGGCATCATCGGCGCCGGACTTTTCGTCGGCTCGGGCCACGCCATTGCGGCAGCCGGCCCGGCTACCATAATCTCCTATTTCGTGGCCGGGACCTTGGTCGTCCTGGTCATGCGCATGCTCGGCGAAATGGCCGTCGCGCACCCCGATACCGGTTCCTTCTCCACCTACGCCGACCAGGCCATCGGTCGCTGGGCCGGCTACACCATCGGCTGGTTGTACTGGTGGTTCTGGGTGCTGGTCATCCCCATCGAAGCCCTCGCGGCAGGGCATGTGCTCAATGCCTGGTTCCCGCAGATAGACAGCTGGATATTCGCCCTGGCGTCGGTGTTGCTGCTGGCAGGTACCAACCTGTTCAGCGTGGCCAAGTACGGTGAGTTCGAGTTCTGGTTCGCCATCCTCAAGGTGACCGCGATCCTTGCCTTCATCAGCCTCGGGTTCGCGGCGCTGATGGGGTGGCTGCCCAACCGCGAAGTCAGCGGCCTGAGTGGGTTGATGGCCGACCACGGTGGTTTCGCGCCCAAGGGCTGGGCCGCGGTGGTGGGGGCGTTCATCACTGTGATGTTCAGCTTCATCGGCACTGAGGCGGTGACCATCGCAGCGTCGGAGTCCAGCGACCCGTCGCGCAACATCGCCAAGGCCACCCGCTCGGTGATCTGGCGCATCAGCACCTTCTACATCCTCTCCATCTTCGTGATCATTTCCGTGGTGCCGTGGAATGACCCGCAGCTGGCTGTGGTGGGCTCGTACCAGCGTGCACTGGAAATCATGAACATCCCCAACGCGGCCTTGCTGGTCGACCTGGTGGTGCTGGTGGCGGTCACCAGCTGCATGAACTCCTCGATCTACATCGCCTCGCGCATGATGTACTCGCTGGCCAAGCGCGGCGATGCGCCGGCAATGCTCAAGCACACGTCCAAAGTCGGCGTACCACGCGCTGCGGTGTTCGGCAGCACCCTGATCGGTGCGTTCATCGCCGTGCTCAACTACTTTGCACCCAAGGGCGTGTTCGAGTTCCTGCTGGCAAGCTCAGGCGCCATCGCGCTGCTGGTGTACATGGTCATCGCCATCTCCCAGCTGCGCATGCGCCGCCGTCTTGAGCGGGAGAATACCGAGCTCAAGTTCCGCATGTGGCTGTTCCCCTGGTTGACCTGGGCGGTGATCATCTTCATTGCCCTGGCCTTGGCGGTGATGATGTACACGCCCGAGCACCGGGCGGAGGTGAGCGCCACGCTGGGGCTTGCGATCATGATTTCCTTCCTGGGCATTGTGACGACACGCGGTCATGCGCAGCCGATGGGGGCGCGGTCGTTGGGTTGAGATGAGCTTTGCTGGAACCTTCGGGCTGCGAAGCGGCTCTAGGGTTTCAGCTTCGCAACTCATGGTGCTGGGGCCGCTTTGCGGCCCATCGCGGCACGAGGGCCGCTCCCACAAATACCGTGCAACCTTTCGCTACGCAGCAACCGGCTCGCGCCAGCCCGAAGGCAGACACCCATCCAAGTAGGAGCGGTCCTTGTGCCGCGATGGGCTGCAAAGCAGCCCCGGCAATATGCGCCGCGACGCCAATATCCTCGGCCGAGCGTGTGCACTCACCGAGCGTATACCTGGCCAGTGGAGTCTTGTTGCTGGCGGTGGGTCGTAGCGCACCCACCCCCGCGCATTCAATGGCCCGGCCAAGCTGGCCGAGCACACACCCGCTGGCCTACCCCTCCACCGAATGATGGAAATTCCCCAGGTCATCCTTGCCGATGCCGCCCACTTGCCCTTGATCCAACCTGTCAAATTTCTTTGCGCAATGGGCTACCATCCGATGGCCTAATGCAATTAAATGCGCCACCCGGACAACTATTCCGGCCAGTAACTGTCACTCAAAAAAACCCGGTCATAGTGTGAAAGTGCCCGCTTTCACCACAGGAGCTCAGATACATGGCAGCACTGCAGAGCAGTACGTTGGACGCGGTCGAAAACAACCAGGAACAGCTGTTGACCCAATGGATAGCAGGCCTGGAAGCCAACGGTGCCACGCGCAATGTCAAGGAGCAGGTGCTGGCCCAGGAAACCCGCGAGTTTCTGCAACTGCTGGTGCAAGGCTTCAAGGGCCCAGGCGGCGCCAACCTGGCAGCCGCCGATTGGGAGGCCGTGCGCCGGTTCCTCGAAAAGCTGTCGTTATCGCGCGCGCAGATGGGCCATGACTCCCACCAGACCGTGTACTTCATCTACGCCCTGAAGCGTCCGCTGTTCGCTTTGCTGCAATCGCACTACGGCGACGACCCGGCCACGCTTGCCGAGGAACTCTGGCGCGTGTCCGAGCTGCTCGACAGCATGGGCATGCACACCATGCGCACGTACCAGGCGAGCCGTGAAAACGTCATCCGCCGCCAGCAGGAAGAACTGCTGGAGCTGTCCACGCCCGTGGTCAAGCTGTGGGACGGTGTGCTGGCATTGCCACTGATCGGCACCCTGGACTCCCAGCGCAGCCAGACTGTCATGGAGTCGCTGCTGCAGCGCATCGTCGACACTGGTTCGGAAATCGCCATCATCGACATTACGGGCGTGCCCACCGTGGACACCCTGGTGGCGCAGCACCTGCTCAAGACCGTGACGGCCATTCGCCTGATGGGCGCCGATTGCATCATCAGCGGCATTCGTCCGCAGATCGCCCAGACCATCGTGCACCTGGGCCTGGACCTTGGCACCCTGACCACCAAGGCCAACCTGGCCGACGCCCTGAAGCTGGCCCTGACCCGTGTGGGCAGCGACCTCGGCCAGCGAGCCTGAGCCATGGAGCGTATCCCGATCCTGCAGATGGGGGAATTTCTGCTGGTGACCATCCAGGTGGACATGCATGACCAACTGGCCCTCACCCTGCAGGAAGACCTGACCGACCGCATCAGCAGCACCTCCGCCCGTGGCGTACTCATCGACATCTCGGCGCTGGACATGGTCGACTCGTTCATCGGACGGATGATCGCCAGCATCTCGGGCCTGTCGCGCATCATGGACGCCGAAACCATGGTGGTCGGCATGCAGCCGGCCGTGGCCATCACCCTGGTGGAGCTGGGGTTGACGTTGCCTGGCGTGAGTACGGCCTTGAATGTGGAGCGCGGTATGCACGTGCTGCGTCAGCGTGTGGCCCGCAAATGAACGTGCGCGACAGCGGTAGCCTGCCGGTGCGCATCGAGCAGGATGTGGTGCTTGCCCGCCAACTGGCCCGCAAGCTGGCGGGCGAGTGCGGTATGCGCCTGGTTGACCTGACCAAGCTGGTCACCGCCGTCAGCGAGCTGGCCCGCAACACCGTGGTCTATGGCCGTGGCGGCGACATGGATTGGCAGGTGCTGGAGGACTTCGGTCGGGTGGGCCTGCGCCTGCATTTTCGTGACGAAGGCCCTGGCATTCCCGATATCGGCCTGGCGTTGACCGACGGCTGGACCTCGGGCGGTGGCATGGGCCTGGGCTTGACCGGGGCACGGCGCCTGGTGGATGAGTTCGAGTTGGACACCGCGCCTGGCCAGGGTACTCGCGTGACGATCACTCGATGGGCGTGAGCATCGCCGCGAGCCAGACCTGCGTCGTACCGTTGGCTGATGCCAGTGACGTTGGCCACGCTCGACGGATCGCGCAAAAGCTCGCACAGGCCCACGGGCATGACGAGACGGACGCCGGACGTGTCGCGCTGGTGGTGACCGAGCTGTGCACCAATGTGCTCAAGCATGCCGGGCACGGCGAGCTTCATCTGCGCGCGCTGCCGCGCGGTGACGGCAGGTTTGGTATCGAAGTGCTCACCCTCGATCGCGCCCAAGGGTTCGATGCCCAAGCCTGCCTGGCCGACGGCTATTCGTCGGCGGGCACCCAAGGTATCGGCATGGGCGCCATCGCCCGCCAGGCTCAAGTCTTCGACGTTTATGCCGATACCCGGGGAGCTGTTGTCCTGGCGCGGTTGTATGCCCAGGGTGACCCAGGCACTGACCTGCGCTTCGGCGTCAGCCAGCATGCCCTCAATGGCGACCCGGCCTGCGGCGACACCTGGCACCTGGCCTTCGACGGGCAGCACGTGAGCGCCCTGGTGATCGACGGGCTGGGGCATGGCAGCGAAGCCGAAGCGGCAGCCCAGGCGGGTGCGGCCGTGTTTGCACAGGCACCGTTCGCCAAGGCGCAGCAGCAACTTTTGGCCATGCACCAGGCGATGACGGGCACGCGCGGTGGCGCCGTAGCCCTAGCGCATTACGATGGCTGCAATGCACGGCTGAGCTTCACCGGCATTGGCAACATCGGCGCGAGCCTGGTCAATGGCAGCCAATCGCGAGGCCTGGCGTCGATGCCCGGCATTGTTGGCGGGCAATTCAGAAAAACCCAAGTGTTCGACTACGCTGATCTGAACGGAAATGTGTTGATCATGTACAGCGATGGCCTGCAGTCCCGGTGGAACCTCAAGGATTACCCTGGCCTGGTGCACCGCCATCCGGCCGTGATCGCTGCCGTGCTGCATCGCGACTTTTGCCGAGGCCGGGACGATGTCACCGTGCTTGTCATCGACCTGGAGTTGCCCAATGTCTGATGCTGCCATGATTGCCCGCCTGCAAGCCGAGAACGACGCCTTGCGCGCCGAGCTGGATGAAACCAACCAGGGCGTGCTGGCGCTGTATGCCGAGCTCGATACCCAGGCCGAGCACCTGCGCCAGGCCTCGGACCTCAAGAGCCGCTTCCTGTCCTACATGAGCCATGAATTTCGCACGCCGCTGGGCTCGATCTTGAGCATCACCGGCCTGCTGACCGACGAGCTCGACGGGCCGTTGTCGGCCGAACAGCACCGTCAGGTCACGTTCATCAGCACCGCTACCCGCGAGCTGTCCGACATGGTCGACGACCTGCTGGACCTTGCCAAGATCGAAGCCGGCCGCATCACCATTTCGCCGGCCTGGTTCGACATGTTCGACCTGTTCGCCGCCCTGCGAGGCATGTTCAGGCCCATTGTCGATGCCTCGGCCGTGGACCTCATCTTCGAAGAGCATGCCGGCCTGCCGCGGCTGTACACCGATGACAAGAAGCTGGCGCAGATCCTGCGCAACTTCATTTCCAATGCCCTGAAGTTCACCTCCCAGGGCGAAGTGCGTATTTCCGCCTGCCTGGAAGGCGATGACAGTATCCGTTTTGCCGTGAGCGATACGGGTATCGGCATCGCACCGGAACTGCTGGGCACCCTGTTCGAAGACTTTGCCCAGGTTGACTCGCCGCTGCAAAAGCGCCTGCGCGGTACGGGCCTGGGCCTGTCGCTGTGCAAACGCTTTGCCGAGCTGTTGGGTGGTCATGTGGGCGTTGAGAGCGAGCCGGGCGTCGGCTCCTGCTTCTTCGTGGTGATCCCCCTTGCCCTCGCTCCGGAGAGCGCTGAATGAATGCCGATGTGCGCTTGCTGATCGTCGATGACAACGTTGCCACCCGCTATGCCATGCGCAGGCGGTTGGCGGTGCACGGGTATCAGGTACTGGAGGCCGGCACGGGCGGCGAGGGCCTGGCGCTGATCCGCGACAGCCAGATCGACGCCTTGATCCTGGACGTGAACCTGCCGGACATGAGCGGCTTCGACATTGTCCGGCTACTGCGTCAGGACCCACGCACGGCCCTGCTGCCGGTGATTCATGTGTCGGCCGCTTCGATCCAGAGTGGCGACATCATTACCGGGCTGAACGCCGGTGCCGACGCCTACCTGATTCACCCCGTCGACCCGGACGTGCTGCTGGCCACCCTGCGCACCTTGCTGCGCGTGCGCGACACCGAGCGCGCACTGCGCCAGAGCGAGGCAAGCTTTCGCGAGATATTCACCAGCGTGTCGGCGCCGATTGCCGTGATGGACGCCCAGCTGAAGGTGCACGAATGCAACCAGGCATTCAGCTACCTGATCCAGGACAACCGCCACCCCGAGCAGCTGCACGAATGCTTTGCCGATGGGCAGGAAGCGGCACTGGCCAGCCTGCGCGAGCACCTGATGGCCGGCGAGCGCTGGCAGGGCACCTTGAGCATGCAGGTGCATGGCCATGTACGCGAGACCGAGTGGCAGCTTTCGCCGTATCAGGCGCCAGGTTTGTGCCTGGTGTTCGTCGAGGACATCACCGAGCACCGTCACCGCGAACGCTCGCACCTAGCCCGGCTGGACGACGCCACCAGCCAGCTGGCCCACGAAGTGGCCGTGCGCGAACGCACCGAGGCGCAGCTGGTGCAACTGCAAAAAATGGAGGCACTGGGCAGCTTGACCGGCGGCATCGCCCACGACTTCAACAACCTGCTGACTGGCATCATCACCAGCCTCGAACTGATCTGCAAACGAGTGGCCGAGCACCGCATCGACAAAGTGCCGCGCTATGCCGAAGCTGCGCTCAGCTCGGCCAATAGCGCGGCATCGCTGACCCATCGGTTGCTGGCCTTCGCTCGCCAGCAACCCCTGGATACCCGGCCGGTGGACGTCAACCGCCACGTGCGCTCGCTCGAAGAACTGCTGACCCGCACCATTGGCGAGCGCATCACACTGACCCTGAACCTCTCCACGCAACCGGTCATTGCCCTGGTCGACCCGGTGCAACTGGAAAGCGCGGTGCTCAACCTGGTGATCAACGCCCGCGACGCACTGCCCAAGGGCGGGCGGATCTGGCTGGACACGGCCGCCATCTGGTCCCAGGAAAACCCCAACCTGGCCGACGGCCCTTATGTGATGGTCAGCGTGCGCGACAACGGCACCGGCATCGAACCTGAGTTGCTGGACAAGGTATTCGACCCGTTCTTCACCACCAAGCCCGTCGGCCAGGGCACCGGCCTTGGGCTGTCGACCATTTACGGTTTCGCCCGGCAGTCCAGCGGCCACGTGATGCTCAGCAGCGTGATGGGGCAGGGCACTGAAGTGGCGCTGATGCTGCCGGCCAGCGCACAGGCAGCCGTGCCCGTGGTGCGCGAGCGTGGGCTCGACCTGCAAGGAAACGGCGAGCATGTGCTGATCGTCGAGGACATGGCGTCGGTGCGGCTGTCGGTGGCCGAAGCGCTGGCCGATGCCGGCTACCACTGCACACTGGCCTCGACCACCGACCAGGCGCTGGAATACCTGCGCGACGACCCGAGCCTGGACCTGATGCTGACCGACGTTGGTCTACCCACGCTCAGCGGCCGGGAGCTGGCTGACCTTGCCCGTGGTTACAGGCCCGACCTGCCCGTGCTGTTCATGACCGGGTATGCCGATGCCGCGCTGGACCGGCAGGCGTTTCTCGGCGATGGCATGGACATGCTGATCAAGCCCTTCCGCATGGGTGAGCTGCTGCGCAAAGTGAAGCAGGCTATCCGTAAGGCGTAGGAAGCAACCTACAATCGAAGTTAATTAATCTGAAAATAAATGAGGTGTTTTCTCATTCTCGTTCGGCAGGTAGGGAAGGCCGGAATACAGGCCGCCCGCCGACACGCTACGGAGCGAGAGAATGAGTTCTACCCCGGTTTCACCGCGCCACCCCCTGAACCGAGCCCTGCGTGGCGCCCTGCTCGGGCTGGTGGTCGGCAGCCATGTGCTGCCAGCCTTGGCCCAGCCTGCAGCCACTGACAGCAGCAGCCCGCTCAAGCAGTGGAACATCCCGGCAGGTCCGCTGGCGCCAGCGCTCGATCGTTTTGCCAGGGAAGCCGGCATCAGCCTGTCGTACGACGCGCAAAGCGTGGCCAACCGGACAACGCCGGGCGTCCAGGGCTCGCTGGGTACCACCGCGGCCTTGTCTGCGCTGTTGCAGGGCAGTGACCTGCAATCGGAACAGCAAGGCCCCAACGCCTACTTGCTGCTGCCCCAGCCCAAGTCCACCGGCCCCCTGGAGCTGGGCGCCACCGAGGACTACCGCCTGGCCCCGGTGATCGTCAATGCCAAGGTCAAGGCCAGCGCCGACGACGACATCAACTCGGTTGTGGCCAAGGAGCTATGGGTAGGGGGCAAGGTCGCCACCAGCATCCTCAATACCCCGGCTTCGGTGTCGGTGGTGACTCGCAAGGAGATGGAACAGCGCAGCGTCAGCACCACCGAAGAGGCGCTGCAGTACACTCCTGGGGTGATCAGCGACTTCTATGGGTCGGACGACCGTAACGACTACTTCCAGATTCGCGGCTTCCAGGCCACCACCTACCGTGACGGCCTGACGCTCAGCTCCATGCGTGGCGTGCGCGAAGACCCGTACGCCTACGAGCGTATCGAGATCATTCGCGGCGCCAACTCCACCCTGTTCGGCCCCGCCGACCCGGGTGGCTCGGTCAACTTCGTGACCAAGCAGCCGCGGTTCGAACGTTTCGGCCAGGGCTATGTGACCTACGGTTCGTACGACCATGCCGAGACCGGCATCGACGTGGGCGATGTGCTCAACGAAGGCGGTACAGTGGCAGGGCGCTTCACGGCCAAGCTGCAGGACAGCGACCGTGAGTACGACCTCCCGCGACGACAGCCGCCTGGTGATGGGCGGGCTGACCTGGGCACCGAGCGACTTCACTTCGGCCACCGTGGTGCTGGACTACCTGAAGACCAACAGCTCGCCCAATAGCGGTGGCTACCCGCTGGACAAGGAATACGACCGCAGCAAGTTCTTCGGCGAGCCTGGCTACAACTTCCACGATGTGGAGCGCACAAGCTTGTCCGGCAACCTCACCCACGACTTCGACAACGGCTTCGTATTGCGCGGCAACCTGCGCTACAGCGAACTGACCGACGATTTCGGCTACGCCTACTTGAGCGACAGCCCTTCGCGCGTTGGCACGACCATCCCGCGCTATGTGTTCGGCACCGACAGCGACGCCGACCAGCTCAACGGCAACCTGATGCTGCAATACGATGCGCAGTTCGAGCACATCGACAGCAGCACCCTGGTGGGGGTGGAGTACCTCGACTCCTCGACCAAGCAGCGCTCGGTCTACAGCCTGGCCACCCCGATCGACATCGCCAACCCGGTGTTCACCGGCGTGCCGCGTGGCATCGAGCCCTACAGCCGCAAGAAGCAGGACGTGACCACCAAGGCCGTGTTCATGCAGCAGAACCTGTCGTTCTACGACCGCGTCATCGCCACCGCTGGCGTGCGCAACGACTCCATGGACTTGTCCAGCACCGAGTACGTGGGCGGGGCGGCCAAGCAGAGCGACGACTTGTCGGAGACCTCATATCGCGCTGCGCTCACCTACATCGTCAACGACGAAGTGTCGACGTACGTGAGCATGGTGGAATCGGTGTCCCCACCCCAGGTGGGCGTGACTCCGCAAACCGGCAAGCAGTACGAAGTGGGGGTGAAGTACTCGCCCATCGGCATGGACGCGATGTTCTCCGCTGCGGTGTATGACCTGACCCAGGAAAACGTCACCATTGCTGTGGTACTGCCCAGCGGCATCATCGAGCAGCAAACCGTCGGTGAGTCTCACGCACGCGGCCTGGACCTGGAGGCCAAAGCCCAGGTGACGGCTGATATCAGCGTGATTGGCGCTTATTCGTACATGGACACCGACGTGAAGCGCGGGTCGCTGTATGACGGCTCTTCGCTCAAGGGCAACGCCTTCGCCACCGCGCCCAAGCATTCGGCTTCGCTGTGGACGTACTACGATATTCCGGCGACCGCCGTGAGTGTCGGGCTGGGTGCCCGGTACGTGGGGGCTTACTACATGGATGCGGCCAACACCAAGAAGAGCGATGGGACCACGTTGTTCGACGCGGCCTTCAAGTACCAGATCGCCAAGGGCACTGACCTTGCGGTGAACGTGAGCAACCTGTTCGATGAACAGCACGTGGTGGGCTCGGGGACGGCCGATTATTACAACCCTGGGCGTGAGGTGACGGCGCGAGTGAGTTATAGCTGGTAATCGATGATTGGGGGAATCACGGTGGCTGGGCGGGCTGCAATGGATAGCCTGCGCGCGTTAGCCGTTATGGGCAACGCGGTAGGCCTTGGGATCTGATGCCCGGCTGCAATCCTAGGGCCGCTGTGCGGCCCATCGCGGCACAAGGCCGCTCCCACACTGCGCTATCTTGAGCTGCGCGCTGAACCTGCAGAGTAACCAGCTTGTGCCGCCTCTGAAGGCTTGAATGATCCCCTGTTGGAGCGGCCTTGCCGGGGCGCCGGACCGGCCGCGATGGGCCGCGCAGTGGCCCCAGGATTGCAGCCAGCATCACAAATCACCGGGGCCGCTTTGCGGCCCATCGCGGCACAAGGCCGCTCCAACAGGGGGCGACACTGTGCGGGATGGCTTGCCTACTTCCCAGGCATCAACGTCTTGATCAATGCGCGCACCGTTCCCGGCAGGGCCTCCAGTTCCCGGACAAGGATGCTGCGTTCGCGCTCGGCCCAGGGTTCATCAAGGGCGATGGTCACCAGGTTCATGGTGTGGCTGTGACGCGATGCGGACGACTCGGGAATGATGCCGATGCCCACACCGGCCTCGACCATGCGGCAGATGGCTTCGAAGCCCGATAGCTGGATACGCAGGGCCAGGGTTTCACCCATGCGCTCGACCTGGTCACGCAGAAAGGTCAGCAGGGTGCTGCCGTCGTGCAGCCCGATGTGCTGGTAGGCCAGGGTCTGTTTCAACGTCACCTGGCGGCGGCTGGCCAGCTCGTGGCCGGTGGGCACGATCAGCACCAGCCGGTCGGTGCTGAAGTGCATCACCTGCAGGCCGCTGGCCTCCACAGGGCCGGCGATGATGCCCATGTCGGTGCTGCCATCGAGCACGCCTCGCACGATGTCGCGGGACAGGCGTTCCTGCAGGTCGACCGTGACCCCCGGCCGTTGCGCCAGAAAGCCTGCCAGTACCTCGGGCAGGAACTCGGTCACCGCCGTGGTGTTGGCAAAGATGCGGATATGCCCCGCCGAATCGCCGCCGAACTGGGTGAACTCCGCCTTCAGGTAATCGACCTGGCGCATCACCAGACGTGCGTGGGTCAGCAGCGTGTGCCCGGCCGGGGTCAGTTCGACGCCGCGGCTGTCGCGGTACAGCAGGCGGGTGTCGAGCTGCGCTTCGAGTGCCTTGATGCGTGCACTGGCGGCGGCCGGGGACAGGTGCGCGCGGCGGGCGCCCTGGGTCAGGCTGGGGGATTCGCCGATGTGGATGAACAGGCGCAAATCAGCCAGATCGAAGTGCATGGGCAAGTCCTGGAGTCGGGAAGGCGTTCGGTATTTATGAACGCCGGGTTATGGAAATGCAAATTCACAGAATGCGCGAGAGGGTCGCATGATCGTCCCTGTCGCCTGCGCAGCGTCGATGACGCGCCCGCAGGTGGCCTGCCATAACAACAATTCCAGAGGCCCACCCATGCCCAATCCGCCCTTTGATTACAGCCCGTGGCTCGGCCGCACCGAGCAAGCCTGGGATGTGCTCAGCCGCAACCTGGTGCAGCGCATCGCGGCGACGTTCGGCGAGACCGCCCCGGCCCACGGCGAGGCATTGCCGCCGCTGTGGACCTGGTGCTTCTTTCAAGACCCTGTGCCCGAAGCGCAACTGGGCACCGACGGGCACCCGGCACGCGGGGGCTTTTTGCCGCCGGCCGATGGGCGCAACCGCATGTGGGCCGGTGGCCGGGTCGAGTTCATCGCCCCGCTGGTGGTCGGCGGCGAGGCGCAGCGTACCTCGACCATCCTGCACATCGAGGAGAAACACGGCCGCAGCGGCGCCTTGCTGTTCGTGACCGTGCGCCATGACTACACCCAGCACGACCAGCTGTGCATCCGTGAAGAGCAGGACATCGTCTACCGCGAGCCGACCCCGCCCAAGGCGAGCACGGGCGAGCCTTGTGAAACCGGCACCTGGGGCGAAACCGTCACGCCCACCGCGACCCTGCTGTTTCGCTATTCGGCGGTCACCTTCAACGGCCACCGCATCCATTACGACTACCCCTATGTCACTGCCACCGAAGGCTACCCGGACCTGGTGGTGCACGGCCCGCTGATCGCCACGCTCAACCTGCGGGCTTTTCTGCGCGCCAACCCCGGTGCCCGCCTGCGCCGCTACAGCTACCGCAGCCTGCGCCCGCTGACCCTGCCCACGCCCTTCGAACTCAGCGGCTGCCTCGACGGCCCAGGCCAGGCGCGCCTGTGGGCTGGCAATGCCGCCGGCGTGGCGCAAAGCGCCGACGTCACCTTCGACTGACCCCTTTTCAGCACCGTAGAGAAGCCTGCCATGCACAGCTACGACAGCGATGACCTCAACGCCATCCGCGAAGGCGTGCGCGCCTTGTGCGCCGAATTTCCGGCCGAATACTGGCGCACCCTGGACGAGCAGAAGGCCTTCCCCGAAGCCTTCGTCAAGGCCATGACCGACGCCGGCTGGCTGTCGGCGATGATCCCCGAGGCCTATGGCGGTTCAGGGCTGGGCCTGGCCGAGGCGTCGGTGATACTCGAGGAAGTGAACCACTGCGGTGGCAACTCCGGCACCATCCACGGGCAGATGTACAACATGTTCACCTTGCTGCGCCACGGCAGCGAGGAGCAGAAAAGTCATTACCTGCCCAAGCTGGCCAGCGGCGAGCTGCGCCTGCAATCGATGGGCGTGACCGAGCCGACCACCGGCACCGACACCACCCAGCTCAAGACCACGGCCGTGCGTGAGGGCGACGATTACGTGATCAACGGGCAGAAAGTGTGGATTTCGCGCATCCAGCATTCGGACCTGATGATCCTGCTGGCACGTACCACGCCGCTGGCGCAGGTCACGCGCAAGTCCGAAGGCATGTCCATCTTCCTGGTGGACCTGCGCACGGCCATTGGCAACGGCCTGACCGTGCAGCCGATCGCCAACATGGTCAACCACGAAACCAACGAGCTGTTCTTCGACAACCTGCGCATTCCGGCCAGCAGCCTGATCGGCGAGGAGGGCAAGGGGTTTCGCTACATCCTCGACGGCTTGAACGCCGAGCGTACGCTGATCGCTGCCGAGTGCATCGGTGACGGGCGCTGGTTCGTCGAAAAGGCCAGCCAGTACGCCCGCGACCGCGTGGTGTTCGGCCGCCCGATCGGCCAGAACCAGGGTGTGCAATTTCCCATCGCCGAAGCCCACATCGAGCTGGAGGCGGCCGACCTGATGCGCTGGCGGGCCTGCGCCGAGTACGACAGCGGCGCCAACGCCGGTGCGGCCGCGAACATGGCCAAGTACCTGGCGGCCAAGGCCTCGTGGGAGGCGGCCAACGCCTGCCTGCAAACCCACGGCGGCTTCGGCTTCGCCAACGAGTACGACGTGGAGCGCAAATTCCGCGAGACCCGCCTGTACCAGGTGGCGCCGATTTCCACCAACCTGATCCTGTCGTACGTGGCCGAGCACCTGCTCGAGCTGCCGCGCAGCTTCTGAAGGAGGCCATGCCCATGCGTGATACCCAAGCACTGGCCACCTTCCTGGCCGACCTGCGCTACCAGGACATCCCGCCCGCCGTGCTGGCGCGTACCGAAGACCTGTTCCTCGACTGGCTCGGCTCGGCCCTGGCCAGCCAGGGCGCGCACCCGGTGCCGCTGTTCGAGCGTTACGCCGAGCGCATGGGGCCCCCTGCCGGTAAAGCCCGATTGATGAGCACCGGCCGTGGCACCTCGCCGTATTTCGCCGCGCTGGTCAATGGCGCAGCGTCCCACCTGGTGGAGCAGGACGATTTGCACAACAGCTCGGTGCTGCACCCGGCCACGGTGGTGTTCTCCGCTGCCCTGGCCGCCGCGCAGGACCTGGACAAGTCAGGGCCGGACCTGCTGCTGGCCGCCGTGGCCGGCTATGAGGCCGGCATTCGCATCGGCGAATTCATGGGCCGCTCGCACTACCGCATCTTCCACACCACCGCCACCGTCGGCACCCTGGCGGCCGCCGTGGCGGTGGGCAAACTGATGGACTTCGACCAGGCCCAGTTCATCCATGTGCTGGGCAGTGCCGGCACGCAGGCGGCCGGTTTGTGGGAGTTCTTGCGCGATGCGGCCGATTCGAAACAGCTGCACACCGCCAAGGCCGCTGCCGACGGACTGCTGGCGGCCTACCTGACCGCCGATGGCCTGAGCGGGGCGCGCAATATTCTGGAAGGCGACCAGGGCCTGGCGGCCGGCATGTCCAGCGACGCCGACCCGGCGCGCCTGTCGGACCGCCTGGGCAGCCGCTGGGCATTGACCGAAACCTCGTTCAAGTTCCACGCCTCGTGCCGCCACACCCACCCGGCGGCCGATGCCTTGCTCGAACTGATGCAGCGCGAAGGGCTGCGCCACGGCGACATCGCCGACGTGATCGCCCACGTGCACCAAGGCGCTATCGATGTGCTGGGCCGGGTGAAAGTACCCACCAGCGTGCACCAGGCCAAGTTCTCCATGGGCACGGTGCTCGGCCTGATTGCCGTGCATGGCAGCGCGCAGTTGCTGACATTCCGGGACCTGGCCCTGAGCGATCCGGATGTGGCCGCGTTCCGCGACAAGGTGCGCATGCAACTGGACCCGGAAGTGGATGCGGCCTACCCGGCGCGCTGGCTGGGCCGGGTGGAGGTGCGCTGCACGGACGGGCGCCACTTCACCGCCGCCATCGACGAACCCAAGGGCGACCCCGGCAACACCTTGTCCCGCGCGGAACTGGAGGACAAGTTCCAGCGCCTGCTGGCCTACGCCGGGCAGCGCAGTGCGGCCGACGGCCGTGCCTTGATTCAACGTGTCTGGCAGCTGCGCGATACCCGCTCGCTGGCCGACCTGCCATAACTTGCGCACAGGACCTTGCCATGAGTGCATCTGCCCCCCGCCCCCTGGACGGCATCACTGTCGTCAGCCTGGAACACGCCATTGCCGCGCCGTTCTGCACCCGCCAACTGGCCGACCTGGGCGCCCGCGTGATCAAGGTCGAACGCCCCGGCAGCGGTGATTTCGCCCGTGGCTACGACCAGCGCGTCGATGGCCTGGCGTCCCATTTCGTGTGGACCAACCGCTCGAAGGAAAGCCTGACCCTGGACCTGAAACAACCCCAGGCCGACGCCATTCTCGAAGCACTGTTGGCCAAGGCCGACGTGCTGGTACAGAACCTCGCACCCGGCGCCGCCGCGCGCATGGGCCTGGGGTTCGACGCACTGCACGCGCGCTTTCCACGGCTGATCGTGTGCGACATTTCCGGCTACGGCGAAGGTGGCCCGTACGAGAAGAAGAAAGCCTACGACCTGCTGATTCAGAGCGAGGGCGGCTTCTTGTCGGTCACTGGCAGCCCAGGGGAGGAGGGGATGGCCAAGGCCGGGTGTTCGGTGGCCGACATCGCCGCTGGCATGTACGCCTACACCGGCGTGCTCTCGGCCCTGTTGCTGCGCGACCGCACGGGGGTGGGCAGTCGCATCGACGTGTCCATGCTCGAAAGCCTGGTGGAATGGATGGGCTACCCCATGTACTACGCCTACAACGGCGCACCGCCGCCACCGCGGGCCGGTGCCTCCCACTCGACCATCTACCCGTACGGCCCTTTCCCCACGGGCGACGGCGGCACGGTCATGCTGGGCCTGCAGAACGAGCGTGAATGGCAGGTGTTCTGCGAGAAGGTCTTGCTCGACCCGGCGTTGGCCACCGACGAGCGCTTCTGCGCCAACTACCGGCGCTCGGAGAACCGCGATGCGCTGCGTCAGATCATCGTCGAGGGCTTTGCCGCGCTGAGCCTTGAAGACGTGGTGTCACGCCTGGAAAGCGCGCAGATCGCCAACGCCCGGGTCAACGACATGCAAGGGGTGTGGCAGCACCCTCAGTTGCAGGCCCGTGACCGTTGGCGCGAGGTGGACAGCCCGGCGGGCAAGCTCCCGTCGCTGCTGCCGCCGGGGCGCAACGCGGCCTTCAGCCCGCGCATGGACCCGGTGCCTGCACTGGGCCAACACACTGCCGCGATCCTGGCCGAGCTGGGGTATGGCGACGATCAGCAGGCGCAATTGAACAGCGCAGGCGTGGTTTAGCAGAGGAGCAAAAGCATGCCGTACCCCATCGTTCGCTCCGCCCTGTTCGTGCCCGGTAGCCGCCCGGAGCGCTTTGCCAAGGCCTTGGCTGCCGGTGCCGATGCCGTGATCGTGGACTTCGAAGACGCGGTCGAAGAGCCGCTCAAGGCCCAGGCCCGCGAGCACCTGGCGCGCTTTCTGGCCGAACACTTGGATGCCCGGGTGTGGGTGAGGGTCAATGCCCCCAGCCACGCAAACCACGCCGAGGACCTGCAGTTTTGCGCGCAGCACCTGGGCGTGACCACGGTGCTGCTGCCCAAGGTCGAAAGCGCCGCACAGGTGGCGGTCGCCGCCCGCACGGGCAAGGCCGTGGTGCCGATCATCGAGTCCGCCAAGGGGCTGTTGGCCCTTGAGCGTATCGCGGGCGCCGAGGGTGTCGAACGCCTTTCGTTCGGCAGCCTAGACCTGGCGCTGGACCTTTGCCTTAACACCGACAGCCCGGCAGGCCAACGCTTCATCGACCAGGCCCGCATGGCCGTGCAGTTGCAATCCCGAGGGGCTGATCTGGCGCCACCGCTGGACGGCGTGTTTCCAGCGATCCGCGACCCGCAGGGGCAGCGCGAGGCCATGCGCCATGCCTACGACATGGGCTACGGCGGGGCGTTGTGCATTCACCCAAGCCAGGTGTCGGTGATTCATCAGGCCTTGCAGCCCAGTGAGCACGAACTGGCCTGGGCGCACCGCGTGATCGAGGGCAGCGCAGCGGCAGGCGGGGCAGGGGCTTTCCAGTTGGACGGGCAGATGGTCGATGCGCCGGTGGTGTTGCGTGCGCAGCGTCTGCTGGCATTGGCCCATGCTGGCTAGTGGCTATAGTTACGGCCGTATCGCGATGGCCTGCGTTCGGGTTTGCCGAACGCAGGCTTACACAAAAGCAGATTCCCCAAACACCTATACTGGGCCACCGTACCCTTGGCTACGCTTCCCTGCTGACCTTACCAACAACAATAACAGGTGAAACCCATGTTGAAGCTGACCCAGGCGCTGTTCTGCGCCGCCGCCGTCTCCCTGACCTCGTTCGCCTACGCCGCGGACCCGGTCATCATCAAGTTCGCCCACGTGGTGGCCGACAGCACGCCCAAAGGCCAGGGCGCGCTCATGTTCCAGAAGCTCGTGGAGGCCGATGACAAGCTCAAGGGCAAGGTCAAGGTCGAGGTCTACCCCAACTCGTCGCTGTTCGGCGACGGCAAGGAAATGGAAGCGCTGCTGCTGGGCGACGTGCAGATGCTGGCGCCCTCGCTGGCCAAGTTCGAGCATTACAACAAGCAGGTGCAAATCTTCGACCTGCCGTTTCTGTTCGACAACCTGGCGGCGGTCGACCGCTTCCAGCAAGGCCCTAAAGGCAAGGCACTGCTCACCTCCATGGAGGACAAGGGCATTCGCGGCCTGGCCTACTGGCACAACGGCCTGAAGCAACTGTCGGCCAACAAGAAGATCTTGCTGCCCAAGGACGCCCGCGGCCTGAAGTTCCGGGTGCAGGCCTCCAGCGTGCTGGAAGAACAGTTCAAGGCCGTGCGCGCCAACCCGCGCAAGATGAGCTTTGCCGAGGTGTACCAAGGCTTGCAGACCGGTACCGTCAACGGCACCGAGAACACCTGGTCGAACTACGAAAGCCAGAAGGTCAACGAAGTGCAGCCGTTCTTCACCGAGACCGACCATGGCCTGATCGACTACATGGTGATCACCAACGCCAAGTTCTGGAACGGCCTGCCTGAAGACGTGCGCACCGAACTGCAGGGCATCATGGACAAGGTCACCGTCGAGGTGAACAAGCAGGCCGAGGCGCTGAACCAGGCTTCGCGGCAGAAGATCATCGACGCCAAGACCAGCGAGGTCGATGCGCTCACCCCCGAGCAGCGTGATGAATGGCGCAAAGCCATGCGTCCGGTGTGGGACAAGTTCGAAGGCCAGATCGGCGCTGACCTGATCAAGGCCGCCCAGGACGCCAACACCGCTTCCTGATCCGTTCTGCTTGCAGCCGCCCCTGCGTGGGCGGCTCAGCCTCATTGTGCGCGGAGAATGCCCATGCAAACGTTACGGCGCGTCTGGGAGCGCTTCGAGGAAGGCATGATCGCCTTTCTCCTGGCGGCCATGACCCTCATCACCTTCATCTACGTGGCGCTGAACAACCTCTACACGATGTTCTACAGCTTGAGCGACCGCTGGACCTTTGCCAGCGAGCCGCTGCTGAACATCGGCGATCACCTGATGGGCTACGCCCAGGAAATGACCTGGAGCATCGCCCTGACCAAGGCCTTGTTCGGCTGGCTGATCTTCTTCGGCATCGCCTATGGCGTGCGCACCGCCGGGCACCTTGGGGTCGATGTGCTGGTCAGGCGCACCCGCAAGCCGGTGCAGCGCGTGCTGGCCATGCTCGCCTGCGCCTGCTGCCTGGCCTATGCCGGGCTGTTCCTGGTCGCCAGCATCAAGTGGGTCAGCGCCGTGCTGGCCGCCGGCATCGGCGCCGAAGACCTGGACCGCTACGGCATCAAGATCGGTCACATCGCGATGATCGTGCCCTTTGGCTTCGCGCTGATCATCGTGCGTTATCTGGAGATCCTCTACCGCATCTACACCCATCGCCAGACCAACCTGGGCCTGGCCGACGAAGCGGCCGAGGCGAGCAAGCTGGCCAACCCCGGTGAGGAGTCGCCGCGATGACCGTTATCTGCCTGTTCCTGCTGCTGTTCATCTTCATGTTCCTGGGCGTGCCCATCGCCATTTCCCTGGGCCTGTCGGGGGCGGTGTCGATCCTGCTGTTCAGCCAGGATTCGCTCAGCTCGCTGGCGATCAAGCTGTTCGAGACCTCCGACAGCTACACCTTTTTGGCCATTCCGTTCTTCCTGCTGTCCGGCGCCTTCATGACCACCGGCGGCGTGGCGCAGCGGCTGATCGACTTCGCCAACGCCTGCGTGGGGCACATTCGCGGTGGCCTGGCCATTGCCGCCGTGCTGGCGTGCATGCTGTTCGCCGCGCTGTCCGGCTCCTCGCCGGCCACGGTGGCGGCGGTGGGCTCGATTGCCGTGGCGGGTATGGTGCGCTCGGGCTACCCGAAGGAATTCGGCGCCGGGATCATCTGCAACGCCGGTACCCTGGGCATCCTGATCCCGCCGTCGATCGTGATGGTGGTGTATTCGGCCGCAACCGAGACCTCCGTGGGCAAGCTGTTCATGGCCGGCGTGATCCCTGGGATTTTGCTGGGCGTGTTCCTGATGATCGCCATCTACATCGTGGCGCGGGTCAAGAAACTGCCTGCCCAGCCACGTGCCAGCTTTCGCGAGTGGCTGACGGCTGCGCGGCGGGCCTTCTGGGGCCTGTTGCTGCTGGTGATCATTCTGGGCGGCATCTACAGCGGCATGTTCACCCCCACCGAAGCAGCAGCGGTGGCGGCGGTGTACTCGGCGTTCATCGCCCTGTTCGTGTACAAGGACATGACCTGGCGCGAGTGCCCCAAGGTGCTGCTGGAGTCTGGGCGGCTGACCATCATGCTGCTGTTCATCATCGCCAACGCCATGCTGTTCGCCCATGTGCTGACCACCGAGCAGATCCCGCAGCAGATCACCCAGTGGGTGCTCTCCGAAGGCCTGACGCCCCTCGGCTTCCTGATCATGGTCAACGTGGTGCTGCTGATTGCCGGCAGCTTCATGGAGCCGTCGGCGATCATCCTGATTCTGGCGCCGATCTTCTTCCCCATCGCCATGGAACTGGGCATCGACCCGATCCACCTGGGCATCGTGATGGTGGTGAACATGGAGATCGGACTGGTTCACCCGCCGGTGGGGCTGAACCTGTTCGTGACCAGTGCCGTGACAGGCCTGACACTGGGCCAGACCATTCGCGCAGCGCTGCCGTGGCTGTCGATTCTGTTGCTGTTCCTGATTCTGGTCACCTATGTGCCGTACATCTCCCTGGCGCTGCCGGAGTTTCTCGGCATGCCCTGACCGGCGGCTCGATCAACCCGCCAGTGCACCGACGCCACCGCCTACCCGGCGGTGGTTTCACTTTCGGCCAGGGGGGCAGGGGTGTAGGTTGACCCTCCAGGGTGCCACCAGCCCGCCAGCCCTCCACAAGCCCCGAGCGGACCCACCATGACAACAACCAGATCACTGCTTTGCCTTGTCATCGCTTGCGCCTGGCTCACGAGCCCCGCAGCCCACGCCGCCAACACCGCCGACAACCCATGCAAGACCACCGCCGAGTGCGCCGAGCAGGCCCGCAAGATCGGCGCCTTCGTGGAAAAGACCCCCGACGGCCAGCGCCACGGCGAGACCCAGTTCGACTACCTCAACCGCATCAACAAAGCCTCGCTGGTGATGCTCAAGGAAGCCGGCATCGTCACCGCTGAACAGGCCGCGACCATTGCAGGCGGCGTACGCCACGCCATCGACCAGGCCACCCAGCCAGACGGCAAGCGCCCCAGCGATGTGCTGCAACTGGAGCAGATCATCACCGACAAGGTCGGCCCCGAGGCCTCGCTGATTCACTCGGGCCGCAGCCGCCAGGACATGTACGCCACCTACCGCCTGGCCTCGCTGCGCAACCACGTGCTGGCCTATGGCGACGCCCTGGACGCCACCCGCCAGCGCCTGCTCACGCTGGCTGCCCAGCACGTCGACACCCTGGTGCCGGCCTACACCAACGGCGTACAAGCCATGCCCATCAGCTATGCCCATTACCTGCTGGCCTACGAGGCCTCGTTCGAGCGCGACGCCCAGCGCCTGCACGAGCTGTACGCCCGCCTGAACCTCAGCCCCATGGGCACCGCCGTGCTGGCCAACTCCGGCTACCCCATCAACCGCGAGCGCCTGGCCCAGCTGCTGGGCTTTGACGGCGTGCGCGAGAACTCGCTGGACGCAAGCCAAGTCTCGACCTACGACATCCCGCTGGAGGCCGCCGGCCTGGTCTCGTCCTCGGCCATCCGCATTGGCGCCTTCATCGGCGACATCCACACCCAGTACCACCAGACCCGCCCCTGGCTGCTGCTCGACGAAGGCGCCACCTACACCAGCAGCGCCATGCCGCAAAAGCGCAACCCCGGCCTCTTGATGCGCACCCGCGAAGCCGCCTCCGACGTGGTCGGCCTGGCCAACGCCACCACCTTGCGCGCCCACAACGTCACCACCGGCATGACCGACTACAAGGCCGCCTTCGACGACCTGGGCCTGTTCCGCTCCACCGGCGACATGTTCAAGCGCCTGGACCAGGTGCTCGACGCGCTGAAGATCAATGCCGCCCGCGCCGAAGAAGAACTGGACGCCGACTGGACCACCTCCATGGAGCTGGCCGACACCCTGGAGCGCAAGCACCACGTCCCCTTCCGCATTGGTCACAGCTTCGCCTCGCTAATCGTCGAAAAAGCCCGCGCCGACGGCACTTTGCCCAAAGACTTCGCCTACGCCGATGCGCAGGCGTTGTTCACCCAGGCAGCGGACAAATACAAATGGAAGGACAACACCCTGCCCCTGAGCGAAGCAGATTTCCGCGCCAGCCTGTCCCCCCGCGCCATGGTGCAAAGCCGCAAGGGCACTGGCGGGCCACAGCCTGAAGAAGTGCGGCGCATGTTGGCTGAGGCGCAGGCGCGGTTGAAGGAGGATCAGGCGTGGATGCAGCAGCGGCGGCAGAAGCTGGTGGATGCGGATGTGGGGTTGGACAAGGCGTTTGATGGGTTGATGGGGCGGTGATCTGGCGGGAGCACGCGATCCGTGTGGGAGCGGCCTTGCGCCGCGATGGGCCGCATAGCGGCCCCGGCGATTTGAGGTGCGGGCTGAAATCCTGGGGCCGCTTCGCAGCCCATCGCGGCCGGTCCGGCGCCCCGGCGAGGCCGCTCCAACAGTACTAGATCGCGTGACCTGGAAAAGATCTCAACCGACCCCCGAAACATTTTGAACCAAAAATCTCACCCCGCTCTCCATCCGTAAACGAAGCGGCTAAAAAAACCGCGGCGAACCCCGGCACCCCCTTGCATGCACCCCGGGCCTTTTACTGCTGGTAGCGGAGCCTCAAATGATCCAAACCCCCTTGCTGATCGGTTTCATCGTCATGGCCCTGGCATCACTGGCCATCTACATCAAAGGCGCACACTACGGCCCGCTGCTCGGCCACACCCTCATCCACGCCGCCGTCCCCTTCATCGCCGCCACCGCCTACCTGTGCATGTACCTGGGCGTCGGTAACCTGATCAAAGTCGACGGCAGCGTCACCTACTTGGCCCGCTACGTAGACTGGGCCTTCACCACCCCACTGCTGTTGGCAGGCGTCGTTAGCTCCGCCTACTACGGCACCCGCGACCTGTACGGCAAAAGCGGTTACATCACCGCCATCGTCACCCTCGACGTCATCATGATCGTCACCGGCCTGATCGCCTCCCTGGCCCCCTACGGCGTGATCAAGTGGGTGTTCTTCGCCTGGTCCTGCGCCGCGTTTGCTGGCGTGCTGTACCTGCTGTGGAAACCCGTCGCCAGCATCGCCAACCAACAACCCGGCGTCAGCCCCGCCTACCGCCGCAACGTAGGCTTTCTCACCGTGCTGTGGCTGATCTACCCCGTGGTCTTCGCCGTCGGCCCCGAAGGCTTCTGGGCCGTGAGCGATGCCACCACCGTGTGGGTATTCCTGGTGCTCGACGTGCTGGCCAAGGTCGTCTACGCCTTTACCTCGGAACGTAACCTGCGCGCCGTGCCGGTAGGCCGAGGCTACTGAGCATGACCTGCACAGGGCGCAGCTGGCGCGCCCTTGTGGGGCTGGCGATAGCGGCCAGCCTTGCAGGCGGGCTGGCGCCGCTGGCCTACGTGCTGCTGGTCGGGCTCGGGCTTGGCCTGCTGCATGGGGCCAGCGACCTGTACCTGGTCGAGCACGGTCAGCGCAGGCGCTTTGTGCTCAGCTACCTGGGCGTGGCCATGGTGTGCGCCCTGGTCTGGCAAGTGGCGGGGGCGTTGGCGCTTACCGCCTTTTTATTGCTGTCGGTTTGGCACTTCGCCCATGAGGATGAGGTGTTTCAGCGGCGGCATGAGCAGATTGCGCTGGGGCTGTTCATCCTGGGCGGGCCTGCAGTGTTGCACCGTAATGCGGTAGCCGAGTTGCTCAACCTGGCGATGGCGGCCGGTGCCTCTTCTGCCTTGGGTGGATGGCTGGCGGTGACGCTGGCGTGTAGCGGGCTGATTGCGTTCGGTGTGCTGCTGATGAGCGCCTGGCAACGGCGTGACCTGCGCCTGGCGGTGACCTTGCTGCTGGTGGTGGTCACACCGCCGCTGATCGGGTTTGCGCTCGGGTTCTACCTGCTGCATGCCGAACCCCAGACCCGTGTGCGCGAGCGAATGGTAGGTGCCTTGTCGATAGGCGACTACCTGCATCGCACCTGGCCAGTGCTCGCTGGGGCAGGGGTATTTGCCCTGGTGGGTGGGGCTGTGTTCTGGCAGCAGGAACAGACCGGCATTCGGGCGCTGTTCGTGGTGCTGGCGGCGTTTGCATTGCCGCATATGGTGGTGTTGCCGCGTTTTCTTTCGGGGCGAGCATTGCCTCAGGTGCCGGGCCCGGTTTGACATCCCCGGCGCGTACGTGCGCCGGGGGCAGCCCCCTAAGGCGCTCCGGTGTTCAATCAACAATGAAACGAAGGGTGCCGGATCAATTCGGCTTGGCCTCCGTCGCGACATCGTCGCTTGAGACAGGGGCGGCGACGTGCACCTTGGCCTCGGACAACGCAATACAGCGATGGACGTAGCTATCGATCTTTTTCAAACCGACATCTCGGTACCTTGCGGGACAGATCAATAACGTATCGC
>NZ_JBICKP010000005.1:0-1077 GCF_043104335.1 Pseudomonas sp. WSY_20 | reverse complement strand
GCTGCCCTGGGTTTTACCCGCTTCAACGGTGATGACCTGACCGTTGGACAGGGTCACGGTCACCGGAGTCTGAGCCGGATTGGTCAGGGTCACGGTGTAAGTGATGACGCCGCCTTCGGTGACGCTCGGCGAAGCCGTCAGCGTGGCAGTGGTCGTGTCGATCGAATCATTGATCGTGGTAACCGCTGGCGTCGGGTTAGGCGTCAGCTGTTCGAAATTACCGCCCGTAGCGCTGTCGATGGTCACGCTAACGGTCGAGCCGTTGTTGTAGACGTCGTTCGCCGGGGTTTGGAAGTCGATGCTGCCCTGCGTCTTGCCAGCCTCCACGGTGATGACCTGGCCGTTGGACAGAGTCACAGTTACCGGGGTCTGCGCCGGGTTGGTCAGGGTCACGGTGTAGGTGATGACGCCGCCTTCGGTGACCGAAGGACTCGCGGTCAAGGTCGCGGTAGTGGTGTCGATCGAATCATTGATCGTGGTAACCGCTGGCGTCGGGTTAGGCGTCAGCTGTTCGAAGTTGCCGCCCGTGGCACTGTCGATGGTCACGCTAACGGTGGAACCGTTGTTGTAGACGTCGTTGGCCGGGGTCTGGAAATCGATGCTGCCCTGGGTCTTGCCTGCTTCAACGGTGATGACCTGACCATTGGACAGAGTCACGGTGACCGGAGTCTGAGCCGGGTTGGTCAGGGTCACAGTGTAGGTGATCACGCCGCCTTCGGTGACCGAGGGACTCGCGGTCAGGGTCGCGGTAGTGGTGTCGATCGAATCATTGATCGTGGTAACCGCAGCCGCTGGATTCGGGGTCAGCTGCTCGAAGTTACCGCCCGTAGCGCTGTCGATGGTCACACTAACGGTCGAGCCGTTGTTGTAGACATCGTTGGCCGGGGTTTGGAAGTCGATGCTGCCCTGGGTCTTGCCTGCTTCAACAGTGATGACCTGGCCGTTGGACAGGGTCACGGTCACCGGCGTCTGGGCCGGGTTCGTCAAGGTCACGGTGTAGGTGATGACGCCGCCTTCAGTGACGCTCGGCGAAGCCGTCAGCGTGGCAGTGGTCGTGTCGATCGAGTCGTTGATCGT
>NZ_JBICKP010000059.1:0-1983 GCF_043104335.1 Pseudomonas sp. WSY_20 | reverse complement strand
ACGAGTTACCGTGGCATCTCTGGCGAGCAGTTCCACGGTAACAGCGCTTCGTAGTCTGCTACCGACGAGGCGTGCGGTAGCCGCTCAAGTACGTGGCGCAGCCACGTGTAAGGCTCTTGGCCGTTGACCTTGGCGGTCTCGACCAGGCTGTAGATCTTCGCGCTGGCACTGGCGCCGTTGACGGTGTCGCTGAACAGCCAAGCCTTGCGTCCTATGACAAACGGCTTGATCGCTCTTTCGGCCGTATTGTTATCGATGGGCAAGTAACCCGCTTCGACATAGCGCTCCAGTCGACTCCAGTTATTCGCCAGGTAATGCACTGCCTTGCCCAACGCACTTTGTGCGGTCACCTGCGACTGGGTTTTATCCAGCCAGCTTTTCAGTTGTGTCAGGATCGGCAGGCTTTTCTCCTGTCGACCAGTAAACCGCTGTTCATCACTGACGTCCTTGAGCTCGCGCTCGATGCCGTACAGCTTGTTGATCATCGCCAGCGCGATATCAGCCCGTCCGGTTTTACCTTTGGGCTGCACTTTTTGCGCGTCCACGAACTTGCGTCGCGCATGGGCCATGCACGCCAGTCGCTCCACGCCCGGCTGCAACGCCAACGCGTTATAGCCGGCGTAATCATCAGTCATGACATAGCCACGGTAACTTTCCAGCAAGCGCAACGGCACCTCCTGCGCACGGCTGGACGTGTAATCAAACAGCACAACTTTTCGATCCGGTGGGCCACTGGCTTGCACCCACATCCAGGATTGACTGGTTGGATCTCGATCCGGTTCTTTCAACACCTGGACACGGGTTTCATCGCAGTGAATCACTGGACTTTCCAGCAACCGATCACGCATCAAATTAAGAAGTGGCTGGAAATGCTCGCTGCACTGGATCACCCAGCGTGCCAGCGTTTGCCGAGGGATATCGATACCGTGCCGGCTGAGTACCGTTTCAAACCGATGCAACGGTAAACCGTCAACATACTTGGTGGTCAGTAGCATGGCCAGCACGCTGGGGCTGGCCATGCTTTTCTCGATCAACTGGGCGGGCTTGTCGGCGGTGACCGGTGCGGCCTCACAGCCACGGCAAGCGTAGATCTTGCGGATATGTGTGATGACCCGGATCTGCATCGGCACGATATCCAGTTGCTCACTGGTTTCATCCCCGATGGCATGTTTGCGGCAACCGCAAGCACAGGTCAGTTCGTGTTCGGGCAGTTCGTGGATGACTTCGATACGCGGCAGATTGGCTGACAACGGCTTGCGTTTGCCACGACGCACTGTGGGTGCAACGACTTCCTCATCGGCGTCGCCAACCAACGGCATTGGCTCGCTTTCAGGCTCATTGAACAAGGCCAACTGTGGCGTGTTGGGTTCCACGGATTGTTCGGACTTGCGTCCAAACAGACGGTCACGCAACAGCTTGATCTGTTCTTTCAGGTCGACGATGTGAGTCTGATAAGCCTGAGCGGTTTCCTCCTGACGATTGAGGGCTTCAAGCAACAGTTGCTTGAGCAAAACAGGATCATCAGGAAGGTCATCGGGCAGAGAAATCATGGCCCGGATTATACCGGGTCATGCCACGTAGCGCGGCGTCAAAACCTGATGAGGACGATTACGCCAGAGGTCAAAACCGTCGAGCAGCCAGTTGAGTTCCTGGACGGTCAGAATGATCGCCTCGTCGGTGGCGTCTGGCGATGTTTTGAAACGCTCGGATTCGAGGCGCTTGAGCCACAGGCAGAAGCCGTTTCGTTCCCAGTAGAGGATCTTCACGCGGTTGCGCGGCTTGTTGAGAAACACGAAAAGCACGGGGTCAAACACCGCCACTTTGATATCCAGTTCGACCAGAGCGGCCAGGCCGTCAATCGACTTTCGGAAGTCGACGGGCTTGGGGTAGAGATAGACTTTTTCGACTTTGGCGTCGGGTCGCATCATGACGGGGCTGGCTCCAGAAAGAGATCGGGAGCAGAGCATTGCGGATCAGCTTCGC
>NZ_JBICKP010000058.1:0-21407 GCF_043104335.1 Pseudomonas sp. WSY_20 | reverse complement strand
GCGGCCTCGCGCATCATTTGCCAGTTGGCGTGGCTGCGGTCGAGCTGGAAGTAGCTGAAGCCGGAGTGGAACGGCAGGTGGCGCGGCACGGCGGACAGCGAGACGCTGGTGGGATAGGAGTGCTCGTCGAGCACCAGGCTGCCGTCCGGGCGCTTGTCGAGGATGTGGCACAGGGCGATGCCGGTGAAGGCGCTGCGGTCGTCCCGTTCCAGGGTCAGTTGCAGGTTGGGGATGGCCAGATCCATGCGGATGTGGTCGCCTTCCTCGCTGTGGGTGTCACGGGCTTCCTCGGAATGCGCGATGTAGCGGGCGTTGGCGTAGGTATCGGGCCACTGCACTTCCAGCACGCCGTCGGACTTGAGCGGCAGGGTCAGGTAGACCACCTGGCCGGCGCTGGTGGCGTCGGCGATGGTCAGGGGCGCGGGCGGCGGCTGGTCGTTGGGGATGTTGAAGACCGTGCCGTCGGGCATGACGCCCTGGGCCCTGACGATGGCGATCTTGCCGAAGCTCAGGTACTCGTGGTTCAGCTCCAGCACGCTGAAGCCGTACAGGTGTTCGCTGACGGCGTTGATGCGCTGGTTGGCGTGGTGTTCCAGTGCGCGGGTCTGTTGTTGGAAGTGCTGCGGCTTGACGAACAAGCCTTCGCTCCAGATGACAGAGTTCCTTGATGTCATTTCGTCGGTCTCGGTTTCGGCTGGCGGTAGCGCTCTTCGGTGATGGCGACCGCGTTGTCGTGGAGGATGACCAGCAGGGCGTACTTGTGCCCGTTGGGTTCCAGGCGCAGTACCTGTTTCCAGGTGGCGCCGTCCTGGTCGTGGAAGTTGGCGAAGACGGCGATGTAGCGGGTGTCTTCGTGGATGTCCGCGTAGTCGATGAATTTGAACTGGCCGGGCAGCAGGATGTAGGCGTCATCGACCAGGTAGGTGCGACCGAGGGCTTTCTTGAGGCTCTGGTGAGCAGGTCTTGGTCGGCGTTGAGGAACAGCGAGTCGTCCTTGAGCTGCAGGATCTTGAAGGTGATGGGCGTGGCTACGACTTCGGGCGCGGGGCCGGCGGCGCTTCCGGCCAGGGCGCTGCTGGCGTGCTGCCAGACGTCGCTGGCGGTGCCGAGCCAGGCCGGTGCATGGTCGTCGAGGGTGTGTGGCGCCAGGGGGACGTTGTAGGGACGCGGTGCCAGTGCTTCGAGGTCGGGAATGCCGGACAGGGCCGGGGTGGCGGGTGTGCTATCGGCTTTCGGGATTTGCAGCGAGGGCTCGAAGGGGATGCCCTGCGCCAAACGCGCAGGTGCGTCGTCCGGGCCGCCCGACTGGAGGTGGTCGAGCAGGACGCTGAGCTTGTCGACCAGATCGAGCCGGTCATGGCCGGTCAGGTTGATCTGGTACAGCGCCTGCCCGGCGCTATCGACCACCAGGGGGCTGGCCGTGGCAGGGGTGTGGATGGTGACGTCCGCTTCGGCCTGCGGGATGTTCGGGTTGGGGTTGACGCTGGGGCTGGCATACAGGCTGAACGCGACTTGCGTGGTCGGGCCGAGGGGGTCTTCGTCTTCGCCAAAGCCGAAAAGGCTGCAGCCGGACAGGCTGGCGGCGACGAGCAGGAGGGCGAGGTGTGGTCTGAGGTTCATTGCGCTGCTATCCCTTGGGTGCGCTGTGCCTGGTCGTAGGCCTGGTGGAATGCTTGCCAGAATCTTTCCAGTTCGGCGCTGGACGGGGCGGACTGCAACATGGCGTCGAGCCCTATCGTGATGGCATGGGTGAGGAGGGCGTCGGGCTGTTGTGCCTGTGCCGGGTTCATGGCGGTTTGGGTGGCTGTGGCGCTGTATGTCGTCGGCGCCGAAGGCTGGAGGATGTCGAGCAATGGCCCGGCGGTGCAGGCCGGTGCGGGCGGCAGCTCTGCCACCAGGTAGGAGCTGACGGCGGCTTCGGGCCGTGCGACGGGCAACCCGCTGATGGCTTCGAAGCGGGTGGCGGCCAGATCCGGCTGGGTGCTGGCTGGCGTCATGCCGTGGTGGATGTCTTCGATAAGGCTGTACTGATGCGCTTCCTCGACGATGCGGCCGGCATTGAGGGCCAGCAGGGGGTCGAGATCGCCGTTGCCGGGCTCTGCGCCTTCCAGCCAGCTTTGCAGGAGGTCTTTCTCTGCCGTGGGGGCGCTGTCGGGCAGGACGTCCGGCGCCAGTTGCTCGAACAGGTCAAGGCGCTCGTCCTGGAGGTTGAGCAGTTCGCCCACGTCGTACTGGATCAGGTGGCGCGACGGGTCGGGCAGCGCATGTTGCTGGTCGTGCAGGTGGACGGATACCCGGTAGGGGCCGATGTGCAGGATGTCGCCTTTGGCCAGGCGGGCGCTGACGTGCAGGCCCAGGGCGGCATCGCTTCCGTTCAGGCGCATGTGGCCCGAGCGGTCGACGACGCAGAACAGGCCTTCGTCGAGCACGATTTCGCAGTGCACGGGGAGAATGCGCTCGCGGTTGTCGCTGAGCAGCCAGTCGGTGCCGTGGCTGCCGATGGTGCCGCCGGCGGCGTCGAAGCCGTAGTTGGGCGCGCAGCCCTGGCGCAGTATCTGCGGGTTGACGACGATCAGGGCGATGCGTGGCGCATTGGCGGGCCGGTTCATGAGCGCACCCGGATGCGGACGGTGGATTGGCTGCGCAGGCTCTGGCGATCCATGAAGCTCGTCCAGCCCAGATGGGTGCCGTTGCTGCGCTTGAGGTTGAACGGCGGTACTTCTTCCTGACGCAGCCCCAGCTCCAGGTCGTAGGCGGTCGGGTCGGGCAGCAGGAAGTCGATCAGTTTGCGCAGCCGGGCGAAGTTCTCGCCGCTGGGCAGGAACTGGCGGAAGCGCTCCTGATTCAGATCGCGGATGACCAGGGTGAACTTGCTGGCGCGTGTGCGCACCCGGCCGCCGAGGACGAAATTGTCGCCCAGGGTGCCGTTGCGTTTGCCCAGCGCCAGGCGCTGGGGCTGCGGGATGTCCATGTAGCGTTGCTCGAATTCGCGGAGGCTGACGTCGGTGAGGTCGAAGCAGTGGGCGATGATGCCCGAGACGACGGTGGGCGAGCGGCTGCGGCTGGCAATCATCCCCACGAAGCTCAGCAACCGGCTCCAAGGCAGCGGTGTGGCGCCGCGCAGGGCGGCGTCATCCAGACCGATCATGGCGAAGATGTAACGAGAGAAGCCGTCAGTGGCGCCTGGTTGGAAGCGCCGGTAGTAGCGGTACCTGGGCCAGCTCTAATGCAACAGGGTATGCAGGCGATGGTTGAAGAAATTGAAGTAGGCCAGGCGTACACCGATGCCCTGCGCATGCTCATAGGCCACTTCGTCAAGGTAATAGCTGGGCAGCGGCGAATAGGTGCCATGCAAGCCAAAAAAGTGGTTTGAATGTGGTAACGATCCTCTCCAATCTCCCCAGTGTGCTCAGCACTGAGTACATCGGCGATGGGGAGTGACAGTTTCGGAGAGACTTCGAGTCGCAAGCGTCTTCGGGTTTGTGGGGAAGGGGAGCGTTGCTCAAGATCATCGCCGTGTACCTGGTAAATCAACTCCAGAAGCTGGAAGTCCGAGTACTGATGGGCCTTTGGCAACATGCAGTCCACAAGCAGCACGGACTTTTTGTCTAATTCATCGCCCATGTCAAATCCTCAGAGAACGGGATGGTTTCTATATGAGGGGTAGATTTGTAGGGATAATTACCGGTTAGTAGGCGTTGATCAAACAGGCGCTATTCGGCAGTTGTGTCCAAAAGAAAACCATGCAATGAAGAAGGGCTTCCAGTCGAGGCGCGAAGTGTAAGCAGATGTTTTTAGAAAGTTGGTTATCGCTCTGTCGCGCAGCCCACCGCATTTTTCTGTTCGAAATAAGTCTGGCGCGTGGGATGTTCAGTCGTGCTGGTTGCTGCCGCTAATTCCGAGCAATGCGGTGGGGCAATGCAGAATTTCGAGTTAAATGCTCGGTTACGGCGGGCTCAGCGGCTAGGCTCTGTCTGAAATCCCAAGAAACTGAAATGTGGCCCCGGAACAGCCCGGGTTCGGTACAGTCGCCGACCATCTACGGAAAGGAATTCTGTGATGGCAAAGCGTTATGAGCTCTCTGATGAAGCGTCGGAGGTGGTCGCCGATCTCTTTACGGCAGTCCACGTCAGGGGCAGGTCCCGCAGCAGTGATCGCTTGATGCTCGATGGTGTTCTCTGGGTGCTCTGCTCAGGAGCAGCCTGGCGAGATATGCCCGAGCGTTTCGGGTCTTGGGCGACTGTCCATCACCGCTTCCGAGTCTGGCGAAACTGCGGAACGTTCGATCAGATGCTCAGACGATTGCACCTCAGACTCAATGACAAAGGCTTGATTGATCCCCACACCTGGATGATCGATTCGACCGCTGTTAGAGCAACCCGTGCTTCATCTGGAGCGCGGAAAAAAGGGGGCCTGACGAGCCTGCCGATCACGCTCTAGGCCGAAGTCGTGGCGGCCTGACAACCAAAATCCACATGCTCTGCGACGCCAGCGGGATACCGTTGCGCTTTCTCCTCTCTGGCGGTCAAGCCAGTGACATCAGCTACGCCCAACTACTGCTGGACGAGGTCAGCATTCCATCGAGCCAACGTGGCCGCCCGCGCAAGCGCTGTAAGTGGCTACTTGCCGACAAGGGCTACGACGCCGAAGCGCTACGCCGCTACTGCGACCAATATCGAGTGCAGCCCGTCATCCCGTTGCGCTCGATGAAGCGCAAGCCCAAGCCTGGCTTACCCAGACTGTTCGACCGGCCCAAATACCGACAGCGCAACATCATCGAACGCATGTTTGGCTGGTTGAAAGAGAACCGCCGGATCGCACGCGCTTCGACAAGCTCGCAAAAAGTTACGCCGCGATGGTTTCGCTGGCTTGTGTCCTGCGGTATATGCGACGGCTTTTTTCAGACAGAGCCTAGCGCAGTTCAAGGTGTAATGCTCGCCTTGCGATTTAATCTATATAAAATACAGAGAATTGCAGCAGGCCCGATAAGCAAGCCGTCTTCGGAGCGAGTTGCCATTTAATGGCAGCGTTGCTCTGCAGGCGGTTTTTCTTTCGGGTCGGTATAACCATGTGAGCATGTAAAGGAGCATTGATTGGACGCGTTTATTGCCTGGATAAATAACCCGCTTGTACAAAGCGCTGTTATATCCCCACTTATCGGCGCCATATTGGGGCTGCTATTTGGCGGATTCAACAACACCCCTTCGCCTGCGGCACCTGTCACAGTGCAGCAGACCGTTATCACCTTCAGACAAACGGTCGTGGTGAATCAAAGCCGGGGAACATCCTCTTCTTCGGACGACGTATGGGCTTACCTTGGCGCTCTGTTCATTGTCGTGGCCGTTGTCATCTGGGGGTATAGCCGTTACGCCAGTGAAATCCTGCACTATTGGCTGAGTGGGGTGTTTTCCTGCACGGCGTTTATCCTGGCGGCTGGTTTGGCCTCTGCCATCCGGGGGCAATACAACAGCGCGGAATGGGGCTGGTACATCTTCACGCCCCTGGTTGCAGTGGGCGCCTCTATCTACCTGACCGAACTGGCGCAGGCAGGCATTATTGCCGGCGCCCGTGAGGCTGCTTTCCGCTACGGGATTATCGATTACTATTTTGATGTACTGGAGGACGAGCATCGGATTTGGATACTGTCCCAGCTCTTCGGAGTCGTGATGGGGGTTGGCGCAACGCTTGCTGCGGCGCTTCGGTCACTGCATTACCTCGCCTTGATGAATCAGCGGGCCAGCGGTGCACTGTCTTCGGTCTGGTTTGCCTTGGCGCGGTATACCCGGTTTTCCGCACGGGCCGGCGGCGTTGTGCTGCTGATCATGCTGCTTGGCGGGGCCTACTTCATGCTCTCAGGCCTGGCGTATGAACTGTGGATGCGACGAGGCTAGCCAGCGACTGCCCGGCGACTAGCGTCCCACATACAGCGTGACGATCTGGTGCCGTTCATGGCCCAGTTCATGGCTGATGATCTGGCGAGCCTGCCTATCGATCTGGCGCTGGGCCGGGGTTAGCTCACGCGCGGTTGGCCCGCCCGCAGCCGGCGCCTGCCAGCCGGTCAGCGCCTCATATCTTGCCTGGGCGTAATGATGGCGCAGGCCATGCATGTTGCTCAGCCCTGCCGCCTTGCACTGGCCGTCATACACATGTTGCTGCTGGATGTAGGACTTGTTTGCCGGGATCAGCGAACTGGCCCTGGCCAGTGTCCGCGCCGCATCGAGCACCGCCCGTTGCTGCGGCGTCGTAATGGGGACGCTGCGCGGTTTGCCGCCTTTCGTCCATGAGCCTTTGAGCGCGATGTGATCGCCCCGGTCGGCCCAGGTCGGCTGGAACTTGATGCACTCCTGGCGGCGCAGCCCGAAGGCGGCTTGCAGGCGCAGGCTCATCTGCACGTGCGGATCGCGGATGGCATCCAGGCGTTCGTCCAGAGTCTGCGCCTTGCTCTGGTTGCTGCTGTACTTCGGCTCGGGAATGCCGAGCTGGCGATTGTCGGCAGGTAGCAGGCCGGCCTTGCCGATTTTCTCGGCCCACCAGCGCAAGTGACTCAGGCGGTTCTTCAGGGTTCCGGTCGAGAGCCCCTGTGCCTGCCACTGGTTGAGCAGCGTATTGACGTGATTGCCCTTGAGCGAACGGGCCTGCATCTGGTTGAACCCGGCATCACGCAACTGGCGGGCCATCAGCGTCAGCGAGCGCTGCCGGTCAGCCTGCGTGGCAAAGCTGCCGTCACGGTTGCGTCGGCACAGCTGTATCAGCGTCCAGGTCAAATCGTCCATCGTCTGCCTCCTGTGTGCCGGGTGTCGCGTCATGCTGAGAACTTGATCGGTTAGTGTTGTTGCCAACTCGCTATCGCGAGATCCCCGAAGGGCGAAGGGCTGGGTGCTCAGCGCACCCCTTGCCTCGGCATGAGGCGTCCACCTTGCTTCCTGTGGGAAGGCCGGGCGGCATGTCAGCGTGCGTAGTGCATGGATAAACCTCCTGTGGATGGGATAAAGGAAAGCTCTCGGCTGATGACGACAGCGGGCATGGGACAGACAGGCAGCAGGACGCTGCGGCGGATGGGACGACGCCGAATGGCTGGGAGATAAAAGTGGCTCACCCTGTGGCAGGGGCGGTGCGCAAATGGGCCTGGCGCGCCTGGGGTGGCTTCATCCTTGCGGACAGGCACTTGCAGAAGCCGGTGCCTTTGGGTGGCCGGATGGGTACGGCTGCGCAATGACGGCGCATGGACGCTGCGCCAGCATGTCCGGCATTACACCTGCCGGCAGGTCAGTGCGGGGTCAGTATCGCGGGGCATCATCATGTGCGACAGCGACAATAGGATGCTGCCCCAGCCCGTATTGTTGCGGCGGTTCGCGGTGTCGTCACTGCGGTGTGCAGTGACGACACCAGCAGGCCCCGGAGGTCGTTCTGGCGCAGGAAATGACTTGGCCGACGCGGTAGAGGCAACGCCTTCCTGCCATCTGCAGCAGCCACGGCATGCCGCCTGTGCGCTTCGCCACTGACGCGGCCTGCGGCCTTGTCGGCTGCCTGATCCGCCAGGACAGAGGCCGTCCTGACGGCTCAGGCAGCTTGCAGTGGATGGGGCAGCCGCGCTGACTGCAACCACCGGATCGCCGAACCGTCATGCAGGCCCGGGCCGCCATCCCTTGCCCTGCAGAAAGCGGGTGGTCAGCTCGCCGGCATTCGCAGGCCTGTTCAACATGTTGCGGATGTTGGCAATGTGCGCCCTGACCAACTCCGGGTCGGCGGGCTTGAACTCGGGGGCTGGCGTTGAGGATGGAGACGGGGTGACGGCGGGTTTTGCCGCAACGGCCGGACAGGCAGGCTGGCGCAGCTTGCGGCCAGCCCAAAAGCGGAACTCCCCGGCCAGCACCCGCTTGATCAACCCGAAGAAATAGGCGATCACGTTGTGCACCGTGCCGCTCTGGCTGCGGGCCTGCAGCTCGTCGAGCACATCCTGGCGCTGAGCCTCGGGCAGGCGCCGCAAGGCCACGACCACATCCTGCTGCTGCCGTGGGGCAAGCCGGCCCAGGCAGGGAGGCAATGCAGGCGGGTTATCCCCAGCCCCCTCTTCGCGCGCGCGGTACGTACGTTTTTTATACTTATACATACTATACGTAGGGTCGGCACCTTCCGTTACGGCAGCCATCGTCGTGTTCTGTGGCGGAACCGAAGTGCACTGAGCAGACGGGATGTCGGCCGGGTGTTCCGGCGACGGTGCGGTCGTGGATTCGTCGGAAGCCCTCGGAGTCGTCGGGCCTGCGTCGTCGGAGTCATCACCGCCGGACGAGGCGTTTGCCTGTGCGGCCTGGATATGCGCGGCCACACGCGCCACCTGGTTGTTCCCCGTGGCCTCGCGCAGCAACTGCGGCAGCGTCGGGGCAAGGGCGCAGGCCTGGGCGAAGTGGTGTGAATGGTCATGCACTTGATACTGCTCGCTCAGGACATGGCCGGTCAGCGGGTCGCGCTGCTGACCGGCCAGGCTGATCCAGCCAGTCAGGCGCAGTACCACCAGGACGCGCCAAGTCGTTTCATGGCCGGCTTTCTGGCCGAGCGGAATAGAGGTGAGGTAGCGGCGCAACTGCCCGAGGCTGGCAAGCGAACTGATACCGTCAGGGGCACGCAGCATGCGCAGCATCTGCCAGCCATTGCGCTCCAGTGGCGTGAGGCGGGCATCGAGCATCAGGGCGGTCGGGGTGGCGAACATGGTGTTGTGCGTGTGTGCAGGCGTTTGCGGGATCGTCATGAGCATTTCTCCGGTGTCGGGGGCTGGTTGGCCGGTGTTCCTATCTCACCGGAGACCTGAACGGGTGTCAGGCGACAATGCGTTCTGTGGCGTCACCGCATTGCCGGCAACTGACGACCGTGGGCCTGCCTGTCACGTGTATTGCGGGGTGTACAGCGGCGCGATGGGCGGATGCGGGCGCTGCCGGGCTTGCCAGAGCGACCAGGCCTGCTGTTCGGCCAGATACTGGCGTGCTGTGCCCAGACCGGCCAGCTCCAGTCGGTGGGCCAGGTCGGCATGGATAGGCGTCCGGCCATTGAGTACCGACCGCAACTGACGGCTTGAATAGCCCAGGTGCGCTGCCAGGGCATCGAGATTCATGCCCAGCGCCGGAAGCACATCAAGGCGCAGTGCCTCGCCTGGGTGGGGTGGGTTGTGCATAGTAGAAGCTCTCCTCTAGCAGCCGGTTATGCTTTGTTGTAGTGCTCTGCACAGGATGATGAGACAGTGCAGCCGCAGGCGAGCTGCGCGGGCTCGAACACCATGGGACGGCCATTCTGGATGGCCGTGCCGTCACCGCCCGAGACCAGCGGGTAGGTGCCCTTGCATTTCGGGCATTGCGCCTCGTCGCCGAGCAGGCACTGCGGGATGCCGTCCACGGGAAAGCCGCTGGCCTCGATCATCGTGCCGCCGCCGGAATGACTGTCTCCCAGGCGAATCGCGCCGCGTCCTGACATTTTTCTCTCCTTCGGTGCACGGCACCGTGCAGTTTTATTCGCTCTTGCAACCGAGCTGCTGGCGCATCTGTTCTTCCAGGGGTTCCGCTTGTTCTGCGGGCAGGTTGCGGAAAACGTTGTCCACGTTCTTGCAGCCTTTTGGCTGCAGGGGCTGCAAGGTATTGCCCTTCAGCAGCCCCCACCCGACGCTGAGAGCAAACGCAACCAGCACTGGCAGAATGACCCAGAGGAACATCTTGGCTCTGAGCCGATAGAACGTGCCCCACTCGCTTTCTTCTTCATTGGGTGCCCTGTTGCTGGCGGACGTCTGCCCCAGACTGGCAGATGATGGAGTGACTGCAGTAACGGAAGGTGCATCGTTCGCTACAGGGGGTGGCGCGTCGCTGACACAGCGCTTGAAGTAGGCTGCTACCCGGGACTGGCCATAAACCGTTTCAGCCCGACGCCAATCGCCGGCGGACACCAGCAGCAACTCCAAGGTACCGCTGAAGCACCCGTCGCTCAGATAGCGGTAGACGAAAAAGTACTGGTCACCCAACAGGTGTTCAAGCTGCGCCAGATCCTGCTCGAACTCATCGTCTCCCATGTGGTGGTAAGACTGCACGATCTCCTCGCCTGCAAAGCGCACTTTCACCGTATCGCCATCATCATCGAAATCGGCGGTGAAGGCACTACCCAGCTTTTCTTCCAGCCACTCGACGATACCGAAGGTGCTTTCCTTGAAATCCAGGAAGTAGCCATAACTTGTGATCAAGGCGTTCACGTAATCGTCTACTGACGATGCCGCCTGATCCCCCGCGCGCTCGTTGAACTGCTGGATAAAGGCTTCGCGCACGGCATGTGCCTGCTCGTCGCCGGGGGCGGCGAATACAGCGGAGAATTGCTCCCACGTTGGAATTTGCATGGTATTGGTTCGCTCTCTATGTTTCCGCCGGCGCCGATGCTCGCCCGGCTTCCTCGATGGCGCGGGGGAAGCGCGGCTCGTAGCACAGCAGCAGGGACAGCCAGTGGCCGAAGGCGTGGATCAGGATCAGCGGCAGCATCAGGATGTTGAGCAGCACGAACACCCACAGGGCGCTGTTGCGCAGGAAGCGGGTGTCCAGGCCCCAGGCGGCCTTGAGGGACAGCCAGGGCCAGGGGAATTTGGGAATGAGTTTTTCGGGCGCCGGGGCGGCGGCGGGGCCGTCTTCCATATAGCGGCGGATATATTCCCAGAAGGCCAGCAGTTCGCTGGCGTTGCGGATGGGTTTGCCGACGAAGGCAACCTCTATGTCATCAGTGGGATTGCCTTCGAGATCGGTGCCGTCGCCTTTGTCCCAACTGAGCCACACAAAACCGCCTGTGCCTTCGAGTTCGGTCATGTTCTTTTCGACGATGATCTGGGCCTTGTCCCAGTCCATGATGCGGGTGCCGCCGATAAGGTTGGGACGCAGCAGGTAGACCTTGCGGGTAATGCGGTTGAAACGAATGATCAGGCGGCGGGCGGTGAAAGCCTCCAGAAATATATATCGGAAAGCATATTTATAGTAAATATATAAGGCGGAGATCGGGATTAATAGGGCGAAGCTCAGGACTGTAAAGTCAAAAGCCCCCACTGGCTCCCCATTTTTCGCATGGCCTGTTACTGCGAACTGAATAATGATCCATATCAGGCCGAACAGCATGCATAGGAGTATTGCTGCAGCACTGCCTATGGATAGTGTAATAAGTCCGCGCTTTTCATCATTGGGAGTGCGCACATCGATATGAGTATTGTTATAGGCATAGAGCGACTCGTTGTCATAAACCGATTTCGATACCGACTCCTGAACGCTTTCCGGCGCATTGAGTACAGGTTGCCCCGGCTGGCGTTGCTGATTTTTGGCTTCTTCTGCAATTTCTTCATAGGATTTCTGGCTCTTGGACCAATGAAACCCCCATTCAAATAAATACATTTAGAGTGTACTCCCTACTGCGCGCTGCATAATCTCTATCTTCTTCTCTTCCGTATCGACTATCCCCTTGCTGCGATCCTTGCGGAAAGTGCTATGGCTCAAGTAGCGTTGGAGATCATTGGGCAGAAAATACATCAAGCCCGCAGTAATGGCAAAAATAAGGATATTCAGGCCAAAGAAGATGCGAAGCATAAATACCATGCGTGCAGCTAAGGATTTAGAAACTACCAATGTTCTCTCGAACATCACGCGAATGCCAAAGTTTCCACCATGCCGCTTGAACATATACTCAAGGAAGGGGCCGGATGAGGCGAGACCAATGGCAATTGACAAACTAGCTACACCAGTTTGTGCTACTGCACGAAGTAAATACAAAGAGCCAAGTGTGTATTGTTTCGTGGCAAACCCTTCATAGCCATCAGCAAGATCATATCCAGCCCCCACCGACGCCGCCACGCCTGCCAGTGTGCCTGCTCCCAGCCGTAAGCCACCCCTGAACATTTTGCCAGCCTGCTGGACGGCTGCACTGCCGCTCCTTTCGGCAAAGCCCGCCGCCGTCGCTCCCAATTCCAGTGCCGCTGCCGATACTCCGATCATTGCCGCGGCGATCTCGATGTACTCCCGGCTCTGTTTGTCGGCCGCATCGGCCTTGACCATCAGGTTCCAGACTTCCAGCACCGCCACCAGGCTGCCGATGCGCACCTCAGTCATCGGCCCCTTGATGCCGGCGCGCAGGGCCTGGTAGAAGCTGCTGGCCGTCGAGCGATCCAGGCGCCGGGTGGCGCCCTGGCTCAACGCGGTGCCACCCCGCGTCTCCAGGTGGAAATGCTGCGCGAAGCGCCCCAGGCGCGCCTGGTGGGGGCGGCACAGGTGCGGTGGCAACTCAGGAAGTGCGCGGCGTTGCGGGGCGCTGCCGCAGACCACGCCGTAGCGCAGCGGCAGGATGGCGAAGGTGCGGGTGCAACTGACGGCCGGCCCCGGGCTGAAGAGCTGCTCCAGCTGGCTGCGGTTCTCTGCATACTGTTCGAAGGTTTCTTTCCAGCTGAGCATGTAGATGGGCCTCTAGGTTTCCGTTCGCGCCGATGCTCGCCCGGCTTCCTCGATCACGCGGGGGAAGCGCGGCTCGTAGCACAGCAGCAGGGATAGCCAGTGGCCGAAGGCGTGGATCAGGATCAGCGGCAGCATCAGGATGTTGAGCAGCATGAACACCCACAGGGCGCTGTTGCGCAGGAAACGGGTGTCCAGGCCCCAGGCAGCCTTGAGGGACAGCCAGGGCCAGGGGAACTTGGGAATGAGTTTCTCGGGCGCCGGGGCGGCGGCAGGGCCGTCCTCCATATAGCGGCGGATGTATTCCCAGAAGGCCAGCAGCTCGCTGGCATTGCGGGTGGGTTTGCCGACGAAGACCAGTTCGGTTTCATCGGTGGGGTTGCCGTCGAGGTCAGTGCCATCGCCTCTGTCCCAGGCGAGCAGCACGAAACCGCCCGTACCCTCCAGCTCGCTCATGTTCTTTTCGACGATGATCTGGGTCTTGTCCCAGTCCATGATACGCAGGCCACCGATAAGGTTGGGGCGCAGCAGGTAGACTTTGCGGGTAATGCGGTTGAAACGAATGATCAGGCGGCGGGCGGTGAGGGCCTCCAGGAATATATAGCGAAAGGCATACTTGAGGTAGATACAAAGAGCGCAAGCTGGAATAAGGATGATGCCTATAGAAGCGAAGTAATCGGATGTTGTTAGTATCTCTCCATTTTCTGCGTGCCCAGTAAAAACAAATTTGTAGAAGATATATAGAAATTCAAAGAGAGCTTTTGTAAGCATCACGCCTATACCCCCGACAAACATTGTAATCAAGCCACGCTTTTCATCATTTGGGGTGCGTACATCGATATACGTGTCATTGTAAGCATAGAGCGATTCGTTATCGTAAACCGACTTCGATACCGACTCCTGAACGCTTTCCGGGGCGTTCAGTTCGGGTTGCCCCGGCTGACGCTGCTGATTCTTTGCTTCCTCCAGCCTTTCCTCATAAGAAGAAAGGCTCTTTCCCCAATGAAATCCCCACTCGAACAGATACATCAGAGCGTACTCCCCACGGCGCGTTGCATGATCTCGATCTCCTTCTCTTCCGTATCAGCGATGGCCTTGCTGCGATCCTTGCGGAAGGTGCTGTGGCTCAGGTAGCGCTGGAGGTCGTTGGGCACGAAGTACATCAGACCAGCCGTAATGGCGAAAGTGAGAAGATTCAGGCCGAAGAAGACACGGAGCATGAAGACCATGCGGGCCGCCAGGAATTTCGAGGTATTAACACCCACCTTAAGCGTTGAGCTCATAAAGGCGCTACTACCATGCCGCTTGATCATATAGTCAAGGAATGGGCCGGATGCAGCTAAACCAATGGCAATTGACAGACCTGCTACGCCAGTTTGTACTGCTGCACGAAGTCCATATGCAGATGCAAGCCAGAGGTTTTTTGAGCCAAACTCTTTGCTGGCATCTTTAAAGTCATACCAAGCCCCCACCGACGCCGCCACGCCCGCCAGTGTCCCCGCACTCAACCGCAAGCCACCCCTGAACATTTTGCCCGCCTGCTGGACGGCTGCACTGCCGCTCCTTTCGGCAAAGCCCGCCGCCGTCGCTCCTAATTCCAGTGCCGCTGCCGATACTCCGATCATTGCCGCGGCGATCTCGATGTATTCCCGGCTGCGCTTGTCGGCCGCATCGGCCTTGACCATCAGGTTCCAGACTTCCAGCACCGCCACCAGGCTGCCGATGCGCACCTCGGTCATCTGGGTCAGCGGGTCGGGGCTGTAGAGCAGGCGCAGATCTTGGACGTCGTCGAGGTCGTGGATCTTGAACAGCCAGGTCATGCTCCTGATGGCTTCCAGGGGGTTGAGTGACGCCAGAGTATCCCAGGGCTTGTCCGGGTCGATGAAGTCAAGCGTGCCGAGAGGCGAGATACGGTACTGGCTGTGCCAGGCGTACTGGCCGGTGCTGGCGCGCTTGATCAGCACGTAGAGGAAGCCTTCACGCAACGGGCGGATGGCGTAGCTGGCTTCGCTCAGTTCACCGACCTGGTGGGGGCGGCACAGGTGCGGTGGCAACTCAGGAAGTGCGCGGCGTTGCGCGGCGCTGCCGCAGCCCACGCCGTAGCGCAGCGGCAGGATGGCGAAGGTGCGGGTGCAACTGACGGCCGGCCCCGGGCTGAAGAGCTGCTCCAGCTGGCTGCGGTTCTCTGCACACTGTTCGAAGGTTTCTTTCCAGCTGAGCATGTAGATGGGCCTCTAGGTTTCCGTTCGCGCCGATGCTCGCCCGGCTTCCTCGATCACGCGGGGGAAGCGCGGCTCGTAGCACAGCAGCAGGGACAGCCAGTGGCCGAAGGCGTGGATCAGGATCAGCGGCAGCATCAGGATGTTGAGCAGCATGAACACCCACAGGGCGCTGTTGCGCAGGAAGCGGGTGTCCAGGCCCCAGGCGGCCTTGAGGGACAGCCAGGGCCAGGGGAATTTGGGAATGAGTTTTTCGGGCGCCGGGGCGGCGGCGGGGCCGTCTTCCATATAGCGGCGGATATATTCCCAGAAGGCCAGCAGTTCGCTGGCGTTGCGGGTGGGTTTGCCGACGAAGGCAACCTCTATGTCATCAGTGGGATTGCCTTCGAGATCGGTGCCGTCGCCTCTGTCCCAACTGAGCCACACAAAACCGCCTGTGCCTTCGAGTTCGGTCATGTTCTTTTCGACGATGATCTGGGTCTTGTCCCAATCCATGATGCGGGTGCCGCCGATAAGGTTGGGGCGCAGAAGGTAGACTTTGCGGGTAATGCGGTTGAAACGAATGATCAGGCGGCGGGCGGTGAAGGCTTCGAGGAATAGGAAGCGAAAGGCGTATTTAAAGTAAAAGTAAAGAGCAAGGACTCCGGTGGCTGGTGTCAAGATCAACCCGAATATATAGAACTCAAGTCCTGGAGAGCCGGAGGAAGAGTCGTATAGTCGACTAATGGCCAGCCAGAATGCAGCAAGTGCTCCCCACATTAACATGCTGCCGGTGCCGCCTGCGGCCAGTGTGATTAAGCCGCGCTTTTCATCGTTAGGTGTGCGCACATCGATATAAGTATCGTTGTAGGCATAGAGCGACTCGTTATCGTAAACCGACTTCGATACCGACTCCTGAACGCTTTCCGGGGCGTTCAGTTCGGGTTGCCCCGGCTGACGCTGCTGATTCTTTGCTTCCTCCAGCCTTTCCTCATAAGAAGAAAGGCTCTTTCCCCAATGAAATCCCCACTCGAACAGATACATCAGAGCGTACTCCCCACGGCGCGTTGCATGATCTCGATCTCCTTCTCTTCCGTATCAGCGATGCCCTTGCTGCGATCCTTGCGGAAGGTGCTGTGGCTCAGGTAGCGCTGGAGGTCGTTGGGCACGAAGTACATCAGACCAGCCGTAATGGCGAAAGTGAGAAGATTCAGGCCGAAGAAGACACGGAGCATGAAGACCATGCGGGCCGCCAGGAATTTCGAGGTATTAACACCCACCTTAAGCGTTGAGCTCATAAAGGCGCTACTACCATGCCGCTTGATCATATACTCAAGGAAGGGACCGGATGAGGCGAGGCCAATCGCAAGTGACAAGCTGGCAACACCGGTTTGTGCTGTTGCACGAAGAAAGTATAGATAGTCGATAGATGTATTTTCATTCTTAGCATTTTCCCAGAAATCGGTGTAGTCATACCAAGCCCCCACCGACGCCGCCACGCCTGCCAGTGTGCCTGCTCCCAGCCGTAAGCCACCCCTGAATATTTTGCCCGCCTGCTGGACGGCTGCACTGCCGCTCCTTTCGGCAAAGCCCGCCGCCGTCGCTCCCAATTCCAGTGCCGCTGCCGATACTCCGATCATTGCCGCGGCGATCTCGATGTACTCCCGGCTCTGTTTGTCGGCCGCATCGGCCTTGACCATCAGGTTCCAGACTTCCAGCACCGCCACCAGGCTGCCGATGCGCACCTCAGTCATCGGCCCCTTGATGCCGGCGCGCAGGGCCTGGTCGAAGCTGCTGGCCGTCGAGCGATCCAGGCGCCGGGTGGCGCCCTGGCTCAACGCGGTGCCACCCCGCGTCTCCAGGTGGAAATGCTGCGCGAAGCGCCCCAGGCGCGCCTGCAGCGCATTGGCCAGCAGCCAGTTGGCCGGCTTGTCCAGGGCGCTTGCCAGGCGGTTCTGGAACAGCCGGCTGCCCAGGGTGCTGACCAGCAGCGCGCCCCCGGCGAGGCGGTCGGCCGGCGGGCCGGAGGTGGTTACGGCGGCCAGTTCTTCGACCAGGGCCAGGCTGGCGGTGTAGATGTCGGTCAGGCCCTTGAGGCGTTCCTGCAGTTGGGCTTCGTCGAGCAGCCCCAGCATCAGGCCGGTACGTTCGCCAAACAGCGTGTTCAGTTCGTCTTCGGCCGATTCCTGGTTCTGTGCCAGCGAGCGCCAGAACAGGTTGTCGTTGGAGATGCCCTGTTCGCTCCAGCGCGTCAGCAGCGCATCGCCGACGCGGGTGGCGTTCATGCCGACGATGGCCTTGGCCATCTGGGTCTCGAACAGCAGCCCCTGTTCCAGGTCGTTGCGGTCATAGCGGGCCAGGGCATCGAGCAATGCTTCGCTCTGCAGCCACAGCAGGTGGTCGGCGGCGCGGGCATCCCTGGCCTGGTCGACGGCCTCGACCACGGCCCGGTAATCGCGCAGGTAGTCCTGGCGCATGCCTTCGTTGATGTAGGGGGCGTAGTCTTCCCAGCTCCGCTCCCGCGCCTGGCGGATTTCAGCCTGCTGCACCTGCTGCTGATGCTCGGGGTTGCGGAACGAGCGCATGTTGCCGCGCGACATCATCACGACCTGGGCGTTGTTCTGCAAGTACTCGGAGGACGTATAGGTGACGCCGAGGGTGTTCTGGTGCTGGGTGTAGCTGTGTTCGGCCTGCTCGGCCAGCGCCTTGCGGATATTCTCGATGGCGAAGGCGATGGTGAACTTGCGCTGGTTGTCCAGGCCTTCGGCGTCGGTGCGCTGCATGAAGGCGTCCAGGGGTTCCAGGCTGGCATTGCGCCAGGCGTTGAGTTCCTGGGTGATGCCGATGGCGTCGTCCACCACGATGGCCACCCCGCGATGCTGCGGCTTGTTCGCCGTGGGCATCATTTCCGCGCGGGCAGCCATCACTGGGACGTTCGCGCCATTGAACGGCTGGGCCTGGATCAGTGTCTTGAGTGCGCCCTGGTGCTGCGCCGCGAAGTCGGCGATCAGGTCGAGCCGCTCGTAGGTGAGGACATGGGGGAGTGCCTCGGGTGGGGTCTCGCTGGCGCAACTGGCGATGTCGATGGACGCCAGCGTATCCCGGTAGAGCTGCAGTATGCGGTACTTGCGCAGGGTGTCCTGGGTCAGCGGGTCGGGGCTGTAGAGCAGGCGCAGATCCTGGACGTCGTCGAGGTCGTAAATCTTGAACAGCCAGGTCATGCTCCTGATGGCTTCCAGGGGATTGAGTGACGCCAGGGTATCCCAGGGCTTGTCCGGATCGATGAAGTCGAGCGTGCCGAGAGGCGAGATACGGTACTGGCTGTGCCAGGCGTACTGGCCGGTGCTGGCGCGCTTGATCAGGACGTAGAGGAAGCCTTCGCGCAACGGGCGGATGGCGTAGCTGGCTTCGCTCAGTTCACCGACCTGGTGGGGGCGGCGCAGATGCGCTGGCAACTCGGGGAGTGCGCGGCGTTGCGCGGCGCTGCCGCAAACCACGCCGTAGCGCAGCGGCAGGATGGCGAAGGTGCGGGTGCAACTGACGGCCGGCCCCGGGCTGAAGAGCTGCTCCAGCTGGCTGCGGTTCTCTGCACACAGTTCGAAGGTTTCTTTCCAGTCGTACATGGGGGTTCCTCAGTATGTCCGCTGGCGCGTACGCGCCTGAAGGGCTTCGGCGAGCGGCCGCCCGTGGTTGAGGGCGTCGTTCAGGGCTTGCTGCCAGGCTGGTGTGTTGTGCAGGGCTGGCCCTTGAAGGGCCATGAGGGTGACGTAGTCAACAAGGTCGGCCTGGCGGGTAAGGCCGTGTTGGCGGGCCTGCTCCAGGTATTGGCGAACCAGGCCAAGCCGTGTGCTCTGGCAGTTCTCTTTGGCACCCACGGCTTGCAGTGGCGCCTTGAGCTGATCCGCCAGGCGGTAGAGCAGCGGGTCTCCCGCCAGCATGTCCCAGCAGTCCTGGTCAATCCGGATGGGCGGCACATGCAGGTGTTCCGGCTTGTCGTAGCCGGAGAGGCGTCGCCAGGCTCTGTGTTGCGGGTCCGCCAGGGCGACCCACCAGCTGCGGATCGGCGCCAGCCATTCGGCGATACCGGGCAGGTCATGGCGGGCATGCAGGATGGGCAGAGCGTGCTCGGTGTGATAGCGAAGCATGTAGCTGGCATCATCCGGCCCTTCGACCACGGCGGCCTTGCTCAGGTGCTCTGCCAGCCTGGCGGGAGGCAGGGCACTGACGATCCAGCCACAGAGAGCATCACCCGCTGTCCGGCCCAGGGCGCTGTAGAAGTCGGACTGACCTTGCAGGTCGGCATCGGGCTTTGTGCCGAACAGCCAGGGGCCGATTTCGCGCAGGTTGGCGAGCTCCGGTTGTTGCAACAGGGGCCAGGCGTTTCCCCTGTGCGTTTCCCGCAGCGCACTGCGTTCGGCTGGCTCCAGTCGGGACATTTCGACCAGGCCGGCCAAGCGATAGGCTGGGGACTCGCGCAGCTCGTCAATGATCAGGGCTGCGGCGGAATGCTTGCTCATATGCCCTCCATGCGAACGACACTGCGCCCTTCGGCGATGGCCTTGAGCAAACAACTGACGCAAACCGGATCGCTCGGGGTCGGCACGCCGCTGGCGGCGATGGAGTGGCCCGAACCATTCGTTTGCAACGCAAGTGGCCCATTGAACTGGAGTGATACGCCATTGAGGGTGATGCCGGAGTCGTCGATGCGCAGGGTGCCGCCAGGGGCCTTGAGTACCACGGCCTCAGATGCCTGGATTTCGTATACCTGGGTCTTGTGGACGATGGCCTGGCCGGCCTGCAACTCGACGCGGCCTTCGACCTTCTGGTACAGGTGTCCGCCGATCTCGATCCAGTGGTCTGCGGTGGTTTTGTCGCGCCGGTCGTTGCCGACCTCTTCGATGCGATCCTTGCCCGTCTGGATGTTGTGGTTACGGGCGATGTTCAGGTAGTCGTCCTGGCCAATGGCATGGCGGCGGTCCTGGCCGATGGTCACCTGCTCGTCGTTGCCTACCGTCTCCTGGCGGTCATGGCCGATGGTGATGGTTTCATCGTGCTCCACCTGTTCGCTGCGGTCGCGGCCGACGACGATGGTTTCGTCGTTGCCGACGCGGATGTTCTGATCCTTCTGTGCATGGATGAAGATTTCCTCCTGGCCATGCTCGTCCTCGAAGCGCAGTTCGTTGAAGCCCTGGCCCTTGTGGGTCTGGCTCTTGATGGTCATCCGCGTCTTGTGCCGCGGTAGCTCGTAGGGCGTGGGATGGGTGGCCGGATAGGTTCGGCCAGTGATGATGGGCTGGTCGCAATCACCGTCGAGGAAATCGACGATGACTTCCTGGCCAATGCGCGGGATGGCGATATGGCCCCAGGCGGCGCCGGCCCAGTTCTGGGCAACGCGAATCCAGCAGGAACTGTGTTCGTCGCCTACTGCCAGGCGATCCCAGGGAAATTGGACTTTCACCCGACCGAACTCGTCGCAGTAAATCTCTTCGTCCTTGGGGCCTACTACGGTGGCAATATGTGGGCCGTCGATACGTGGCTTGGGCGGCAGCGGGGCGCGCCAGTCGGTGTGGTCATGCAGCAGCTCGGCGCTGAAGTGGTAGCGGGTGCCCTGTTCGGCGTCGGCGGCGTCTTCCTGCTGGCTGGTGGCCTGCACGCCCTCGTGATGCAAGCGCAGGGTGCGCCAGCCGCGGTTCATGTCGTCGCGCGGGTGGCCGCTGAGGGTAAACGCGGGGCCGGGCAGCAGACGGGCATCGTCGCCTTCGACACGGGCCAGGCGGGCATCGCCGCGCAGGGCAAGCAGGCGGGTCTCGGTAAAGGGCTTGCCAGCCTCGTCCTGTTTGTAGCGGCCAGGGTACGCGTAACGCTCGTAGTCGCTGCGCTGGTGGTCGAGCTCAACGCCGTCGACGCTGTGCTGCTGGTTGTAGCGTGGGTGCTTGAAGGTGTAGTCACGCTGAGTCTGGCGGGCGGTGCGCACCTGCTCGGCATAGACGAAGCGGTGCAGCGCGGGCCTGGGCGCATCGCCACCGGCCTTGGGGTTGTAGGTGACGGGTTCGCCGTCGATGGCACCGTGGCTGTAGAGGCGGTCGCTGAAGACCAGGCGGTGGCCGTCGGCGCGGTGCTCGAAGGCGTAGTAGAAGCCTTCCTCGGCGGCGAGGCGCTCGACAAAGGCGAGGTCGGTCTCGCCGGCCTGGACGCAGTATTCGCGCGGCAGGTGCTCACGGGTGGAAACGAGCTCGACATCGGTGATGCTGTGCTGGGCGATGACCTGTTCGATGATCTGGGGAACACTCAACGCCTGAAAAATGCGCCAGTCGGCGCACAGGCCGAGGCGGGCCAGGGCGGGCTCGACGGTGGCACGGTAACGGGTGCGGCGGTGGCCGGTGTCGGCTTGTTCGAAGGTGCTAACCAGGCCATGGACATGGCGCACAACACTGCCCTGGGCAATGCTGAGGGTCAGGGGCTGGTCGAGCAGCTGGGCGAAATCGATGGCCGGGTCGAAGCTGGCCAGCTCGAGGTGCAGGCGAAAGGGTGTGGAGAGGGCCTCGTCGAGGGAGAAGGCGGCCACCTCGAAATCGCCGGCAGGTGCGGTGACGGTGAAGTGCAGGTCGGATTGGCGCGGCATGACGTGCTCCTTGCGGGCCGGAATGAGATATCCGGCTGTCCGTGGGCAAAGAGAAACCGCTGCTGGCGGTGGCCGGCAACGGCGGTTCGCTTATCAGGCGACAGGCTTGCGCCAGTCGTCGGAGGCCTCGGTGCCGGCCACGGC
>NZ_JBICKP010000057.1:0-62360 GCF_043104335.1 Pseudomonas sp. WSY_20 | reverse complement strand
CTAAAGCGCGCCCACCATCCCTGTGACTCTTACCCCGGTAGGGTATCCAGCACCCCCGCATTCAGCACCACATCACACACCCTAACCCTCAAGCGACTACCCCGACCCTCTTGTCAGACTCAGGCCCCCAGCACGTCAGCCCCATTTCCCACTAATCACCTCTCCCCCAATGAACCCTGCTACACCTCACCAAACCAACCGACCCCACCTCTGCAACCTCCCCCCACCCTAAGCCTATCCCCGACCAATCCAGTAAACATTACCCCACCCCAAACCCTGTCCCACCCCCCACCTCCAGCGCTAGGGTTAACCCCGCAGCCCAAGGAACAGGCTGCCAGAAATGACCAACCCTAGGAGTCTTCATCATGCGTAAAAACCTGCTCACCGCGCTGCTGCTCCCACTCGTCGCCAGCCTTTCGTTCACCGTAAACGCAGCACCCTCCAATACCACGACAATGGTCGAACCCATGGCGATGGTCGCCCAGGCAAGCCAGCAAGCCACCCCGCTGGTTGACCTCAACAGCGCAGATGCCCTGACCCTCCAGAAAGAACTCAACGGCATCGGCAAAACCAAGGCCGAGGCAATCGTCGCCTACCGCGAAGCCCACGGCCCCTTCGCATCAGTCGATGAATTGCTCGAGATAAAAGGCATCGGCAATGCGCTGCTGGAACGCAATCGCGACAAGCTGAAAGTGCAATAAGCACAGAGGGGCGGGCCTATCGACAGGCCCGCTCATTGAAAGGGCGTTGACCGCACTCAGCGGTCTTGAGCATCCCGGGCATCAGCCTCGGCATTGCGTTCATGGACCTTGCGCAACTGCTCGTCAGTCAACGGCAGCTTCTTGGCCGTGTCGCGCAGCATCATCAAACCGCCGACGATCGAGCCAATGGCAACGATGAGTATCAGCCAGGCATACCAAGGCATTTTCCTTCTCCTGTTGCGAGTGTAAGCGGCTTGCTTACCTTTTTGAGCCAGGCGCCGCTTCGTTGGTTCAATGGTACAGCGCCTCATCCCGGCCCAGCACCCAACGCCCACATCCTGGCTCACCGTCCGACCAATTCCTCGGCCAGCGGCCCCCCAGCCTGCGTCACATCGTTTACAATGCGCGCCGTTTCCGACTTGCCAAGAGACCCTGCCATGCCCGCTTGCCAGACGCCCCTGATCGTCGCCCTGGACTTCCCCACCCGCGAAGCCGCCCTGAAGCTGGCTGACCAGCTGGACCCTGCGCTGTGCCGCGTCAAAGTGGGCAAGGAGCTGTTCACCAGCAGCGCGTCGGGCATTGTCGAAACCCTGTGCGACAAAGGCTTCGAAGTGTTCCTGGACCTGAAATTCCACGACATCCCCAACACCACGGCCATGGCCGTCAAGGCCGCTGCCGAGATGGGCGTGTGGATGGTGAACGTGCATTGCTCCGGCGGCTTGCGCATGATGGCGGCTTGCCGTGAAGAACTGGCCAAACGGAGCGGCCCGCAACCCCTGTTGATCGGTGTGACCGTGCTGACCAGCATGGAGCGCGAAGACCTGGCCGGTATCGGCCTGAATGTAGACCCGCAAGAGCAGGTGCTGCGCCTGGCGGCGCTGGCCGAGAAGGCCGGCATGGACGGGCTGGTATGCTCGGCGCTGGAAGCCCCTGCGCTGAAGGCTGCGCACCCAGGCCTGCAGCTGGTCACCCCGGGCATCCGCCCAGCAGGCAGCGCCCAGGATGATCAGCGTCGCATCCTCACGCCACGCCAGGCCCTGGATGCTGGCTCGGACTACCTGGTAATCGGCCGCCCCATCAGCCAGGCCGCCGACCCAGCCCAGGCCTTGGCAGCGGTGGTGACCGAGATTCGCGGCTGAGTCTGAACTGCACGCCTGTCAGGCTCCGGTATTGAATCGGAACCTGATAGGCGTGCGTCTAGTGCGTCATTACACCTTCAACACCAGCTTGCCAAAGTTCTGCCCGTTGAACAGTTTCAACAGGGTGTCTGGGAAGGTTTCCAGGCCGTCCACCACGTCTTCCTTGCTCTTGACCTGCCCATTGGCCAGCCAGCCGGCCATTTCTTTGGCCGCTTTGCCGTAATCCTTGGCGTGGTCCATCACCACGAACCCTTCCATGCGCGCACGGTTGACCAGCAGCGCCAGGTAGTTGGCCGGGCCTTTGACCGCTTCCTTGTTGTTGTACTGGCTGATCGCGCCACAGATCACGATGCGCGCCTTGAAGTTGATGCGCGTCAGCACCGCATCCAGGATCTCGCCCCCAACGTTGTCAAAGTAAACGTCCACACCTTTCGGGCATTCGCGCTTAAGGCCCGCCTGTACGTCCTCGGCCTTGTAGTCGATGACGCCGTCAAAGCCCAGTTCATCTTTCAGGTACTGGCATTTCTCGGCACCGCCAGCGATACCCACGACGCGGCAGCCCTTGATCTTGGCAATCTGCCCGGCAATGCTGCCCACCGCCCCCGCGGCGCCTGAGATCACCACGGTGTCGCCGGCTTTGGGCTGGCCCACTTCCAGCAAGGCAAAGTACGCCGTCATGCCGGTCATGCCCAGGGCCGACAGGTAGCGGGGCAGGGGGGCAAGGCTCGGGTCGATTTTCTGCAGGTTCTGGGGCTCGCCGGTGAAGTAGTCCTGCACACCCAATGCGCCGTTCACATGGTCGCCAGGCTTGAAGTCCGGGTGGTTGGACGCAACCACTTCACCCACGCCCAGGGCGCGCATCACCTGCCCCAAGGCAACCGGCGGGATGTAGGACTTGCCCTCGTTCATCCAGCCGCGCATGGCCGGGTCAAGAGAAAGGTACAGGTTGCGCACCAGCACCTGCCCTTCACCGGGTTGTTCGGCAGGCACGGTCTCGAACTTGAAATCTTCACGCGTTACCGCCCCAACCGGGCGTTTGACGAGCAGGAAGCGGCGATTGGTCTGGGTCATGACGGGTCCTTGAAGAATAGAATAGGCACAAGAGGATAAATCTACCTTGTTGATGAAAGCAGGTCCTCAACATCACTGACAAGCATGGTCCTATAAATGTCCATGTGATGATGCTGCCGGCCTTACCAGCGGCTGGCTATGCTCGTGTGCCTCACAGGCCCTGACAGGAGCGCGGCATGAGCATGAGTTTATCGGGCCAGGTAGCACTGGTCACCGGGGGCGGGGCAGGCATCGGCCGGGCAACGGCGCTGGCCTTTGCCTGCGAGGGCCTGAAGGTGGTGGTCGCCGACCTCGATGCAGTGGGTGGCGAGGCCACGGTCGGGCAGATTCGGGCCGCTGGCGGCGAGGCGTTGTTCATCGCTTGCGATGTGACCTGTGACGACCAGGTCCGCCAACTGCACGAGCACCTGATCGCCGCCTATGGCCGCCTGGACTATGCCTTCAACAATGCGGGTATCGAGATCGAGCAGGGCAAGCTGGCCGACGGCAGCGAGGCGCAGTTCGACGCCATCATGGGCGTCAACGTCAAGGGTGTGTGGCTGTGCATGAAATATCAGCTGCCGCTGCTGCTGGCCCAGGGCGGCGCTATCGTCAATACCGCCTCGGTGGCGGGGTTGGGCGCGGCGCCTAAGATGAGCATCTACAGCGCGTCCAAGCATGCCGTGATCGGGTTGACCAAGTCGGCCGCCATCGAATATGCCCGCAAAGGCATCAGGGTCAATGCCGTGTGCCCGGCCGTGATCGATACGGACATGTTCCGCCGGGCCTATGAAGCCGACCCCCGCAAAGCCGAATTCGCGGCCGCCATGCACCCGGTAGGACGCATCGGCACCGTGGCCGAAATCGCCAGCGCGGTGTTGTACCTGTGCAGCGATGGTGCGGCGTTTACCACTGGGCATTGCCTGACGGTGGATGGAGGGGCTACGGCGATTTGAATGGGTGAGGCTGTGGTGGATGAAGCCCAAAGGCTGTCAGGGTCTGAGCACTCGTTCTGAACAGGCATTATCACGCTGACATCCTGGGGCCGCTGCGCGGCCCATCGCGGCACAAGGACCGCTCCCACAAAAGCGAAATTTACAGGCCACCGAGCCCCGTGTGCGGCCTGGCGCCGCGCTGGACGCACTCATGCAATTACCCAATCTACCAGCCCCCGCGTCCCCCCCGGGTGGGAGCGGCCTTGCCGGGGCGCCGGACCGGCCGCGATGGGCCGCGCAGCGGCCCCAAGTTCTCCGCCCCGAGCCGCAAATCTTGATCCCCTCACGCACCTCCAGCCTGCCACCGTCATCCCCCTCCACCCACCACCGTCGTTGCCAGACAACATCCCGCGACCCAACCCTCCCTTTCGCACGTAAGACGACTCCTACAAACCCATTACCGACACCCTCATAGCTATTTGACACTATTCTGACGTCAGGCCCTGTTCAGGGGTTGGCAACGTTGCCACCCTTGGCTATCGGGATAACCTGACACCCACAAGGGGAATCGGCATGGGCGCGAGCAAGCACGGTGTGTTGGCCAACCTGGGCATGGCCCGCAAACTCGCGCTGGGTTTCACCCTGGTGTTGCTGCTGACCCTGGCGGTGGCTGGCATCGGCATCGCGGCGTTGCACAGTGTCGGGCAGCGCTTTGACAGCCTGCGCGAGCTGGCGCAGTTCAACACCGACCTGTTGCGCTTGCGCCAGCACGAACAGGCATTCGCACTGCGCTCCGACATCAAACAAGCCGAAGCCTTGCGCGCCGGCTTGCAAGGGTTGCTCGAACGCGCCCGTGCACTGCCGGCCCTGGCCGCAGCCGAACCCGAGCTGGCCGCCTATGGCCAGGCATTCGAAGCATTCGTCGGCGCAGTACAGGCCAAGGAACTGGCGCTCGACACCGCCAGCTGGTCGGTCTCAAGCGTTGCCAACAACCTCGACGTGCTGCAGTCCGGCCTGGCGGATGACGGGGTGTATACCCTCAAGCAATCGCAAGGCCAGCAGGGCGGTGAGTTCCTGGAACAGGCCGCGCAGGTGGCGCAGGTCTCGCGGTTGATGCTCCAGGCCATGGATGAAGCCCGGGTACGCCTTGAGAAAAGCCGCAAGGGCGAAGACGATGTCAGCCAGGCGCGCATCGCGCAAACGGTCGAGGCTGCCAGCCTGGTGGGCCAGTTGCAGGCGGCGGTCACCGACAGTGGCTATCAGAGCGTACTCAACGAGGTAGCGGGGCACATTGGCAGCTTCTCCGAAAAACTCAATGAATACACCGACCAACTGGCCAGCGAACAAGGGCTCAAGGCACAGTTGCAGGCCTCGGCCGAGCACGTCACCAGCCGCGTCGATCAGGCCTACCTCAGTGAAGAGCACGTGCTGCAAGGTGACCTGCAGCGCAACACGGTGGCCATCGCCATCGCCACCGCGCTGGCCTTGCTGGTGGGCGTACTGGCCGCCTGGCTGATCACCCGCGCCGTGGTCGGCCCGCTCAAGCACGTGATTGCCCGTGCACAGCGCATTGCCGACGGCGAACTGGCCTTCGAACCCGTCGCCCCGCGCCGCGATGAAGTAGGACAACTGACGCAGGCCATGCAGCAGATGGCCGCAGGCCTGTCAGGCATCGTCAGCGGTTTGCAACAAGGCATCGAGCAATTGGCCGGCAACGCCCAGGCGCTGTCGGCCGTGACCGAGCAGACCAACCGCGAAGTCGGCAGCCAGAAGGAAGAGACCGAGCAAGTGGCCACGGCGATGCAACAGATGACGGCCACCGTGCACGATGTGGCGCGCAATGCCGAGGAAGCCGCGCAAGCGGCGCAGGCTGCGGACGAAAAGGTCGATTCGGGCCAGCATGTGGTGCGCCAGAGCATGCAGCGCATCGAGCAGTTGGCCGCCGCGGCCGAAACCGCCAGCGCGGGCATCGAGAGCCTAAGCTCAGAGATCCATACCATTGGCGATGTGCTCGAGGTCATCAAGAGCGTGGCCGAGCAAACCAACCTGCTGGCCCTCAACGCGGCCATCGAAGCGGCCCGTGCCGGCGAGCAGGGACGCGGCTTTGCGGTAGTGGCCGATGAGGTGCGTGCACTGGCCAGGCGCACGCGCCAGTCCACCGAGCAGATCGAAACCCTGGTGGCCAGCCTGCGCGGCAATGCGCAGCAGTCCGTCGCGCAGATTCGCGGCAGCACCGAGCTGGTGCGCCTGGCCGTGACCGATGCCCTGCACACCGAAAGCGCACTGGGCAGTATTGCCGCCGCAGTGTCGTTGATTCAGCAGATGAACCAGCAAATCGCTGCCGCCGCCGAACAGCAAAGCTCGGTCGCTGAAGAAATCAGCCGCAGCGTCACCCAGATTCGTGGCAGCGCCGACCAGGCCGCACTGGCCATGCAGGACAGCGCCCGGTCCAGCGTCGAGCTGGCGCAGTTGGGCACCGACCTCAAGGGCATGGTCGGCCATTTCAGGCTGTGATCGGGCCAGCCTGGCAGGGCGCCGCCAGCGCGGCGCCTGCCATCGGCGGTTGTCTTACGCTTTGCGTGGGTTGAGGATCAGCAGGGCCAGTACACCGGCCACAATGCCCCAGAAGGCCGAACCGATTGAGAACAGCGTCAGCCCCGAGGCCGTGACCATGAAAGTGATGACGGCCGCTTCACGCTCGCGTGCTTCACTCATGGCTACCGTCAGGCCATTCATGATCGAACCAAACAGGGCCAGGGCCGCGATCGACAGCACCAGTTCCTTGGGCAAGGCCGCGAACAACGCCGCCAGCGTCGCCCCGAACACGCCGGCAACTCCGTAGAACACGCCGCACCATACGGCCGCGGTGTAGCGCTTGCTTGGGTCTTCGTGGGCATGCGGCCCGGTGCAGATGGCCGCGCTGATGGCAGCCAGATTCACCCCGTGCGAGCCAAACGGGGCCAGCAGCAACGAAGCCAGGCCGGTGGCTGAAATCAATGGAGAGGCCGGTACCTGGTAGCCGTCAGCCCGCAGCACGGCAATGCCCGGCATGTTCTGCGAGGTCATTGCCACCACAAACAGCGGAATGCCGATGCTGATGGTGGCTGCCAGCGAAAAGTGCGGCGTGGTCCACACCGGCGTTGCCATTTCCAGCGCGAAGCCACTGAAGTCCAGCAGCCCCAGGGCGCCGGACAGGGCCGTGCCCACCAGCAGCGCGGCCAGTACGCAGTAGCGCGGTGACAGGCGCTTGACCAGCAGATAGCTGAAGAACATGCCCAGCACCAGCAAGGTACGGTGCTGGGCGGCGACGAAGATCTCGCTGCCGATCTTGAACAGAATGCCGGCCAGCAGCGCCGATGCCAGCGAGGCAGGAATACGCTTGACCAGGCGCTCGAAGCTGCCGGTCAGCCCACAGACCAGCACCAGCGCTGCACAGGTGATGTAGGCGCCGATGGCCTCCCCGTAGCTCACCCCGCCAAGGCTCGTGATCAGCAGCGCCGCGCCGGGCGTGGACCAGGCCACCGTCACGGGCGTGCGGTAGCGCAGGGACAGGCCGATGCTGCAGACCGCCATGCCGATCGACAGCGCCCAGATCCACGAGGATATCTGCGCAGTGGTCAGGCCAGCCGCTTGCCCGGCCTGAAACATCAGCACCAGCGAGGAGGTGTAGCCGGTGAGCATGGCGATGAAGCCTGCGACCACCGCCGAGGGCGAGGTATCTGCCAGGGGGCGAAGGCGAGCGGAGGTGGCATCGGTCATGAAAAAATCCTTGTAAGGGTATACGCCGTGGTTTTCAGACTAACGCCAGGCGAGGTGACAGCAGCGATACAGCGATCATTGCTTTTAACCATACAGTCGTTAACTATCAGGCGCTCTGGTATGACGGCATTGCAGGGGTAGGGGTGATGTACAAGGTTTACGGCGATTATCAATCGGGTAACTGCTACAAGGTCAAGTTGATGCTCAGCCTGTTGGGGCGGCCTTATGAGTGGCACCCGGTGGACATCCTCAAGGGCGAGACCGAGACGCCCGAGTTCCTGGCCATGAACCCCAACGGCAAGGTGCCGGTGTTGCAGCTCGAGGACGGCAGTTACCTGTGGGAATCCAATGCCATCCTCAACTACCTGGCCGACGGCAGCGAGTTCCTGCCCGCCGAGCCGCGCCTGCGCACCCAGGTGCTGCAGTGGCAGTTCTTCGAGCAATACAGCCATGAGCCGTATATCGCCGTGGCCCGCTTCATTCAGTTCTACCTGGGGCTACCGGATGATCGCGTCGAGGAGTACCGCAAGTTGCACAAGGGCGGCTACAAGGCGCTGCGTGTGATGGAGCGGCAGTTGCTGGTGACCCCGTATCTGGTGGGTGACCAGTATTCCATCGCCGATGTGGCGTTGTATGCCTACACCCATGTGGCGCAGCAAGGCGGTTTCGACCTGACGGATTACCCGGCCGTGCGCGCCTGGCTGGAGCGGGTGAGCAGCCATCCGCGGCATGTGCCGATGGTGGGGTGAGCCACGAGGTCCGGGAGCGGCCTTGCCGGGGCGCCGGACCGGCCGCGATGGGGCGCGTAGCGGCCCCCGGCAATATGAGTTGCGGAGCTGAAATCCTGGGGCTGCTGCGCAGCCCATCGCGGCACGAGGCCGCTCCTACACGATCTCGCTCAGTGACTCAATGCTTACCAAACCGCTCATCCAGGTAAGCAATGATGGCCTTGGACTCATACATCCAGGTCACCTTGCCCGCTTCCTCGATGCGCAGGCATGGCACTTTGATCCGGCCACCGCCTTGCTCCAGGGCCTGGCGGTGCACAGGGTCGTTCTTGGCGTCGCGCAACGCCACCGGCACGTTCAGGCGGTGCAAGGTACGGCGGGTCTTGACGCAGAATGGGCAGGCATGGAACTGGTAGAGCGCCAGGCCCTTGGCCGCCTCGTCCACGCCGGCCTGGGCTGCTGAGTCGCGCTTGCGCTTGGCCGGGCGGCTGACCCAGTCGCCGAATACGATAAGCTGGCCGAGGCCAACCCGCAGGGCTTTGACGATCATCTACAAACTCCTGAAATGAAAAAGGCCGACCGGCAGGGGTCGGCCTGGGTGACGCAGCCGGTTACTTGATCAGGCTGAGGAACTCGCTGCGGGTGGCCGCGTTGGCGCGGAACTCACCCAGCATCACCGACGTGATCATGCTCGAATTCTGTTTCTCCACACCGCGCATCATCATGCACATGTGCTTGGCCTCGATGACCACGGCAACGCCGGCGGCACCGGTGACCTGCTGTACGGCATCGGCGATCTGGCGGCTGAGGTTTTCCTGGATCTGCAGGCGACGGGCGTACATGTCGACGATACGCGCCACTTTCGACAGGCCCAGCACCTTGCCCTTGGGCAGGTAGGCCACGTGGGCCTTGCCGATGAAGGGCAGCATGTGATGCTCGCACATCGAATACAGCTCGATGTCCCGGACCAGCACCATTTCGCTGTTGTCGGAACTGAACAACGCGTTGTTGGTCACTTCTTCCAGTGTTTGCTCATAACCGCGGCAAAGATACTTCATCGCCTTTGCAGCCCGCTTGGGCGTGTCGAGCAGGCCCTCACGGGAGACGTCCTCGCCAATCTGGCTGAGGATCTCGGTGTAGTTCTGTTCCAGGGACATGGATCTACCTGTGGGAAAAATCGCAAAAACGAAGGTTACGGCGGCAAGGGCGGCGCTGCAAGCGCGGCGTTACTCGTCGCGGCCTTCGAGCATGGTTCGCTTGAGCATCACATAGACGGCGCCGGTGCCCCCGTGGCGGGCACTGCAGGAGGCAAAGCCGAGCACTTGCGGGTGCTGGCGCAGCCAGGTGTTGACGTGGCTCTTGATCATGGGGCGCTTGCCATCCAGGCGTGCCGCTTTGCCGTGGGTGACCCGCACGCAGCGTACTTCCAGGCGGGTCGCTTCGGCGATGAAATCCCAAAGTGTCTCGCGCGCCTTTTCCACGGTCATGCCGTGCAGGTCAAGGCTGCCTTCGAACGGTATCTGCCCAAGCTTGAGCTTGCGCAGCTGGGTTTCCTGAACGCCGTCCCGGCGCCACATCAATTCGTCTTCGGCGCCCACGTCGATGACGAACTGGTCGGACATGCCATCGATGACCAACGCCTTGTCGCTGGACACGGTCGCCGACTGGCGCAGGCCGGCCAGCTTCTGGCGGTCGGTCTTGGGCTTGCCGACCTCGGCACGGTCGTGCGTGATCGGCTTGACGCCGCGCACTTCGGCCTTGAACAGGGAAAAATCGTCGTCTTGCATGATGCCTCCACGTGGGCGGCGTAGTTTACGCGAGTGCGCGGCGGTGTGCAGCCATGGTGGTCAGGTGGAGTGGGCAGGCTGGCGATGGGCGACCCCAGGCAATAAGGTGCAATCCTGTCCACCTGTAGGAGCGGCCCCGTGCCGCGATGGGGCGCGCAGCGGCCCCAGGGTTTCAGCGTAGCAGCCTAGATCGCCGGGGCCGCTGCGCGCCCCATCGCGGCCGGTCCGGCGTCCCGGCGAGGCCGCTCCTACAGGGGGCAGCACAGTTTGCAGGAACCTCACTCATGCTTTTTCATCAAGTGAGGCGACATGTTCAGCTCCCGAGCCCGGCGCAGGCGGATGCGGCTCAGGCGCCAGAAGCGTACGCCAAGCCACAGCATCAACAGCCCCACCACCGTCAAGGTGGCGGCAAGCGGCTTGTTGGCGTTGAGTTCGGCCAGGGCAGGGTAGTTGCCCAACAGCCCGGCCACGCCAGCCATGGCCAGCAACACACCGAGGGTGGCCAGCAGCGCGGACAGCGCAGCACCCAGGCGTGCGCCCCAGCTGCGCGGTTGGCGCGGGCGCAGGCGCTTGGCGTCGATACTGCCTTTGAGCTTCATCCTGCTCTCCTGTAGGGGTGTGAGCCCTTCGACCCACAATCACACCTCCGGTTCCTGCCTGCCGCCACCCACGTGATCGGGTCAGATCAGGCTGGCCGTCGGCGCCACGCACGCGAAGTTGTCGGCCATCACGGCCATTTCACACCGGTGAATCTGCGCCGCTGGAATCACTTGGTCGTTAAAAGCCAGGTCACGGGTGGCCGACGCATCTTCCACCAGGGTGCACCGGTAACCATAGTCCTTGGCACGGCGCACGGTGGTGCTGACGCTGGAGTGGCTCATGAAGCCGCAGACGATCAGGTCGAGATGGCCGAGTGCCTGCAACGTCTCGTGCAGTTTGGTGTTCTTGAAGGCATTGGGCATGCGTTTTTCGATCACGGTCTCGCCTTCCAGCGGTTCGAGCCCCGGAATGAACTGACCCGCAGGGCCCTGGGGGTCGAAGCGCCCGCCAACGGTGCCCAGATGGCGAACATGGATGATCGGACGGCCGCTCTTGCGCGCGGCATCGAGCAACCTGGCGATGTTGGCCACGGCCTCATCCATGCCCGACAGCGCCAGGGGCCCGGTGAGGTACTCCTTCTGCGCATCAATGATGATCAGGCTGGCTTGGCTCAGCTTGGCCGGCGGGTAATCGCGGCCAGTGAGGCGGAACATCGTGGTTGGAACGGACATCAAGGGCTCCTTGGTATAGGGCTTTTGTGCGCCTATTCTCCTCTGCCTTGGCGACAATGGGAATGGTTGACAACGCAAGTGGCGTGGTTGCTGGCTTGTGGCTACCGTACAGGCGATTGCAGGGAACAAATCCGGGGCCTGGGCTGTTAGACTTTCGGCCAGTCTGAATTAGGAGTTTCCCGTGATCACATCCCGTCTGCGCACGCTGCGCGACTATATCCGTTGGGCGGTCAGCCGCTTCCATGAGCACGACCTGTTCTTCGGCCATGGTGCCGACAACGCCTGGGATGAAGCCCGGTTGCTGGTGCTGGGGGCGGTCCACCTGCCGTTCGAGGTGGCCGACAGCTACCTGGACTGCATGCTCGAGGATGCCGAGCGCGTACAGCTGCAGCACTTGCTCAAGCGCCGCATCGAAGAACGGGTACCCACCGCCTACCTGCTGGGCGAGGCCTGGTTCTGTGGCATGTCGTTCATCGTCGATGAGCGCGTGCTGGTGCCGCGCTCTCCCATTGGCGAGCTGCTGGAAAAGCGCCTAGAGCCGTGGCTGGGCGCTGAGCCAGGCCGCATTCTGGACCTGTGCACCGGCTCCGGCTGCATCGGGATCGTCGCCGCCGACGTCTTCCCGCAGGCCGAGGTGGTGCTGGCCGACCTGTCGTTCGAAGCGCTCGAAGTGGCCAACCAGAACATCGAGCGCCATGGCCTCGATGGCCGGGTGTACACCGTGCAGGGCGACGGTTTCGAAGGGCTGCCGGGCCAGCGCTTCGACCTGATCCTGTCCAACCCGCCGTACGTGGACGCCGAAGACTTCGACGACATGCCGGCCGAATACCACCACGAACCGGAGCTGGGCTTGGCTTGCGGTGCTGATGGTCTGGACCTGGTACGGCGCATGCTGGCCGATGCGGCCGACCACCTGACCGAAAAGGGCTTGCTGATCGTGGAGGTGGGCAACAGCCAGGTTCATGTCGAGGCGCTGTACCCGGAAGTCGATTTCGCCTGGCTCGAATTCGAGCGCGGCGGGCATGGGGTATTCATGCTCACCGCCGAGCAGTGCCGTCAGCATCAGGCGTTGTTCAAAGGCCGCGTCTGAGGGCGCGTGGGCGCAACGGGTGTCAGGCGCCCGTTTCGCCCAACCCGTTTTCAAAACACCTGGGGCCCATGAAACGCCAGGCCCAGGGTTTCAACGCGTGGCGATCCAGATCAGTAGCCCGGCTTGAAACAGTGCAAAGGCCACCAGGCAGGTGATGGTGAACCGCAAGCCGCTGTCTTCGCGCTGGTACTTGGCCACACGCTCATCACGCTCGCGCAAGCGGGCCTCGCCTTCCTGCAACTGCTGGTCTGCCTGCTGCAACAACTGCGCGGCATCGAGAAGGCCCAGGCGCTGCACGCGCTCGCTGTTCCAGCCTACCTCCAGCTGGTCTACCCGGGTCTCGGCCGTTCGGCCCTTGAGCACCTGCCCGTCTTCGTACTGCACCTCAAGGCCTACCCCGCGCAGGCACTGGTCCCGGCGCAGGCGCGAGTCCTCCTCCAGCGCATCCTTGCTCGGCAGCGCGAAGGCCTCTACACGGTAATTCGGCCATTTGCGCTGCAGCCACTGGGCGGCCTGGGCCAGCAGGAAGCGGCCCAGGCCGCGATTGACCGGCTCCAGTTGCAGGCCATGCTCATCCCCAAGGCGCACGCACCGCGTCTGGTGATCTACGCGTATGTCCACCTGGTTATGGCCCTTGTGCACTTTCTGGCCGGGCAACGCAATCTGCATGCGCAGCAGGCTGTGGGCCGGGTCATGGCGCTCGGCATAGCCGAACTGTACGAAACGCAGGGGTCGGGCGCCGGTTACGCGGTCGCCAGGCAGCGGCGCCAGGCGCAGCAACTGGTGATGCTCGACGGCCAGGTCCGCCCAGGGCAGGGCGGGGGTGTGTTGGGGCTCTTCAGCCGGCTCTGTGGCAGCAGGTGGTGTGGTCATCAGGGCATGTCCTTGGCTATGCACGCTGTATCGGCCGCCGCTGCGCAGACCTGAGCCCGTCGATCAGCCCGGTGGCAACTGGCGAATGAACGTGACGATCTGCTCGCCCAGCTCCCGTGCCAATGGCAACTGCGGGTTCTGGTAGCTCTCGCGCTGTTCGCTCATGTCCTTGGGGCTGATGCGCAGCATGTGGTTCATGCCCTCGATCAGCACCAGGTGGGCATCGGGTTTGGCGTCCTTGAGCTTCTGCGCATCCGCCACGTCCACCTGTACATCGTTGCGCCCCTGCACGATCAGCGCCGGCATGGGCAGCCGCGCAAACGCGGCTGCCGGGTCCTGACGGAACAAGGTGATCAGGTAGGGCTGCACGCTGGGGCGAAACACCTGGCGCAGCGGTGCGGGTACGTCCAGGCTGGTCTGGCCGGCTTCCAGGCGGTCAAGCAGGGCACTGCCACGGGCCAGCTGCGCAGGCGGCAGGCGCTCGGCAAGCTGCTCGCGCACCACTTCGGCCATGGGCCTGCCGCTGCCAGCCAGGCTGACCACCGCACTGGCCCCAGCCTGCTCGGCGGCCAGGCTGGCGATCAGCGCACCTTCGCTGTGGCCGATCAGGATCAACGAGCCGAAGCGGGGGTCGGCCTTGAGCTTATGGCCCCAGGCCACCACGTCGGCGACATAACGCTCCACGCTCAGGTCGCGTTCATCGGGCGTAGCCGGTTGGCTGGCGGCCACGCCGCGCTTGTCGTAGCGCACGCTGGCGATATTCGCATTGGCCAGCAGCAAGGCCAGGCGCTTCAAGTTGTCCACGCGCCCGCCAGCCGGGTTGTTGCCGTCGCGGTCAGTGGGCCCGGAGCCTGCGATGATCAGCACCACCGGCGGCGGGGTGTCCTGCTGGGGTAACAACAGGCTGCCGTGCAATACGCCCTGACCGGTGTCCAGGTCGATGGGGCGGTGCAGGACGGTGGGGGTGGCGGCATGGCAAAGGCTGGTCAACAGCAGGCAAAGCAGGGCAATGAAACGCGGCATCGTGCGCAACTACACAGGGGGAGATAGCACTTTGACCTACAGTGGCCGAGGAAGGTTCTAGGGCCAGGCCCAAGGCCCCGCATCGCCCGGAACGACGCGCTCGCCAACCGGCCCGCACACGCGGGCAATCCACCTGTATACTGCCGCTTTCGTTCACTTCAGGCAGATCTCGCGGAGCGTCCATGTCCGGCAATACCTACGGCAAGCTGTTCACTGTCACCACCGCTGGCGAAAGCCATGGCCCGGCGTTGGTCGCCATTGTCGATGGGTGCCCGCCAGGCCTTGAGATCTCCCTTGCCGACCTGCAGCGCGACCTGGACCGGCGCAAGCCCGGCACCAGCCGCCACACCACCCAGCGCCAGGAACCCGATGAGGTGGAAATCCTCTCAGGCGTGTTCGAAGGGCGCACCACCGGTTGCTCCATTGGCCTGCTGATCCGCAACACCGACCAGAAGTCCAAGGACTACTCGGCCATCAAGGACCTGTTCCGCCCGGCCCACGCCGACTACACCTATCACCACAAATACGGCACCCGCGACTACCGTGGAGGCGGGCGTAGTTCGGCCCGCGAAACCGCCATGCGCGTGGCCGCCGGCGCCATCGCCAAGAAGTACCTGGCCACCCAGGGCATCACCGTGCGCGGCTACATGAGCCAGCTGGGCCCGATCCAGATCCCTTTCAAGACCTGGGAGTCGGTTGAGCAGAACGCTTTCTTCAGCCCCGACCCGAGCAAGGTGCCGGAGCTTGAGGCGTACATGGATCAGCTGCGCCGGGATCAGGATTCGGTCGGCGCCAAGATCACCGTGGTGGCCGAAGGCGTCATGCCGGGCCTGGGCGAGCCGATTTTTGATCGTCTGGACGCCGAGCTGGCCCATGCGCTGATGAGCATCAATGCCGTGAAAGGCGTGGAAATCGGTGCAGGCTTTGCCAGCGTTGCGCAGCGCGGCACCGAGCACCGCGACGAGATGACCCCGCAGGGTTTTCTCAGTAACAACGCAGGCGGCATTCTGGGTGGTATCTCTTCGGGCCAGCCGATCGTTGCCCACCTGGCATTGAAGCCTACCTCGAGCATCACCGTGCCGGGCCGCTCGGTGGACGTTGACGGCAACCCGGTGGACGTCATCACCAAAGGCCGGCATGACCCCTGTGTAGGCATTCGCGCCACCCCGATCGCCGAGGCGATGATGGCCATCGCGCTGATGGATCACCTGTTGCGCCACCGTGCCCAGAACGCCGAGGTGAAGGTGAACACGCCGGTGCTGGGCCAGCTCTGACCCATCTGGGCCTGTTTTCTCGCGGCGGTAGCTCGCGCAGCTGAGTCACCGCCGACAGGCCCTGCTTCCCAAGGCAACCCCATGCAGCCGATACCCTACTGGCGATTGTCCAGTTTCTACCTGTTCTATTTCGCCTTGCTGGGGTCCACGGCGCCGTTCCTGGCGCTGTACTTCGACCACCTGGGCTTTGCGCCCGCGCGCATCGGCGAACTGGTGGCCATTCCCATGCTGATGCGCTGCATAGCGCCTAACCTGTGGGGCTGGCTGGGGGACCGGACCGGGCAGCGCCTGCTGATCGTGCGGCTTGGGGCGTTGTGCACGCTGGCCACCTTCAGCCTGATCTTCTTCGGCAAGAGCTACGCCTGGCTGGCGATGGTCATGGCCTTGCATGCGTTCTTCTGGCACGCGGTGCTGCCGCAGTTCGAGGTGATTACGCTGGCGCACCTGCATGGCCAGACGTCGCGCTACAGCCAGGTCCGGCTGTGGGGGTCGATTGGGTTCATCCTCACCGTGGTGGGGCTTGGGCGCCTGCTCGAATGGCTGAGCCTGGACATCTATCCCGTGGCCCTGGTCCTGATCATGGCCGGTATCGTGGCCGCCAGCCTCTGGGTACCCAATGCCCAGCCCGTCGAGCACGGTGAGCGACACGGGGCCGGGGGTTTTCTCAAGCAGCTGCGCGCCCCTGGAGTCCTGGCGTTCTACGTCTGTGTGGCGCTGATGCAATTGAGCCATGGGCCGTACTACACCTTCCTCACCCTGCACCTGGAGCACCTGGGTTACAGCCGAACGGCCATTGGCCTGCTGTGGGCGCTCGGGGTGGTGGCGGAAGTGGTGATGTTCATGCTCATGAGCCGCCTGTTCGCACGGTTCAGCGTCCGCCGGGTGCTGCTCGCAAGCTTCGTGCTGGCCGCCGTGCGCTGGCTGTTGCTGGGCAATCTGGCAGCGCAGCCGGACGTACTGGTGGGCGCGCAGTTGCTGCATGCGGCCACTTTCGGCTGCTTTCACGCGGCCAGCATCGCCTTCGTGCAGAGCAGTTTCGGCGCCAGGCAGCAGGGGCAGGGCCAGGCCCTGTACGCTGCGCTGTCGGGTACCGGTGGTGCCCTGGGCGCGTTGTACGCCGGCTATAGCTGGAACATGCTCGGCCCCGGGCTCACCTTTGGTATGGCCAGCGTCGCAGCACTGGCGGCAGCCGTTATCATGGCCTTTCATTCGCAACCCAACAGGACCTTACGATGAGCATCCTCTGCGTATTCGACCCTTCCACCCCGCAGTTGCCCAACAAGGTGCTGACCCATGCCGAAGACATCACGGCAGCACTGGCCGAGCATGGGGTGTCGCTCATGCAGGCCGAGCACGGGCTGCGGGTGCGTCCGGGCACCTTGCACGATGAGATGATGGATGCCTGCCAGGCCCATCTCGATCACATGATGACCACCCACGGTTGCCGGGCCCATGGGGTGATCAACCGTGACGGGGTCGAGGATCAAGGCCCGGACCTGCGCGATGAGCATGTGCTTGATACCGACGAAGTGATCGCCGTGGTGAGCGGACGCGTGCAGGTTGGCCTGCGCCTGGGAGCTGAGGTGTATTCGGTGATGTGCGAGAAGGGCGACCAGTTACGCGTGCCTGCGGGGACGCGGCGCTGGCTTGAGCTGGGGGAGGCGCCGTTTTGCCTGGCGTTCAGGCTGTTTGCAACTGAAGCGGGCAGTCAGCTGACATTTACCGGCGACGCGAGCGCACGGGCGTTTTTGGGGATAGACGAGTTGTGACCTTGCGCCCGAGGCATCTAATGCCCCTGTAGGAGCGGCCTCGTGCCGCGATGGGCCGCGCAGCGGCCCCAAGATTTCAGCTTCACAGCTCATATCGTTGGGACCGCGTTGCGGCTTATCGCGGCACGAGGCCGCTCCCACCTTGAATTTGGTCGCTTTCGGGGGCAGTGCAAGAATCAGCGATAAGTCGGCAATGCAAAACGCTGCTGGCTCTGCAACATCGAGATCACTGGCAACTCGCTGGCTTGTTCGGCCAAGTCGCGGCGAATGGCGCTGATGGCCCAGGACAATTGCTCGGCGCTGTGCAGTTGGGTGTAGGTCAGTACACGGCGGGTAACCTTGCCGTCGGCCGCACGCAGAGTCAGCAAGATGCCGCCGTCAGGACGTGATTGAGTCGCGACTTGGTAAGCAGGGAACACCGAGACGAATTTTTCCTGGATAAGGTTCATGACTACTCCTGACAAGGTGTGTGGCAATCGATGTCTAGATAGATTGCAGCGACCGTGCCAGAAACTGAGTGTAGGAAAAATCCAGTTAAATCAGGGGGTTGGACTACATTTAGAGAATGCCTTCCGTGCAAGCTGCAAGGTCATGCATTTTGCACAGTGCATTTTGCACGGCAAGCCAATCAACGCTATGGGCTCGATAGAAACGGAACCTTTGACGCGCAGGAAGGGCCTGACAAACACTTGGGCAACGATTTCTACCAGGAGGTTCCTTATGTCCACCCAGACTGCGTCCGCTCAGCCTGCTCAAATGTCTACCGATGAAGCGGCTGCTTTTGCCGCACAAGTGTTCGACAAGGCCCGTCAAGGCGATGCCCAGATGCTGGAGCGCCTGCTGCAAAGCGGTCTGCCGGTGAACCTGCGTAATCACAAGGGCGACACCCTGCTGATGCTGGCCAGCTACCACGGCCACCATGACGCCGTTCAGGTGTTGCTCAACCACGGGGCCGATCCGCTCATTGCCAACGACAACGGCCAGCTCCCCATCGCCGGTGCCGCTTTCAAAGGGGACATGGCCATGATCCGCCTGTTGCTGGAAAACGGTGTACCGGTCGATGCCGCTGCCCAGGATGGACGCACGGCCCTGATGTTGGCCGCCATGTTCAACCGTGTAGAGATCCTTGAGTACCTGCTGGCCCAGGGTGCCAACCCTGCCTTGCAGGATGTGCGCGGTGCAAACGCACTGATGGCAGCCCAGACCATGGGCGCCGTGGACGCCACCGCACGCCTGCAAGCGCTGGCAGGCTAACCGGCAGGGGGCGTTTGCGGCTATCCTTGGCGACTTTGCCATCGCCACAGGCCCCCCTTCATGAAAACTCAGTTGCTCGAATTCATCCGCCTTATCAGCGCAGGCTGCCTGCGCGAAGAAGACATCGAGCGCATTGCCGACGAGGCTGCCCAGGCCTACGCCGACCCCGCCGCTTTCCTGGCCGCCAACCCCGACATCAACTACGACGACAGCTTTCCCATCCCACTGGGCGAGTGGGTAGTACTCGGCAGCCTGCCTGACACCGTGGTATTCCAGGCTGACACCTATCAGGAGCTGTTCCAGCAGATCAGCGACTCGTTCGACAAGAGCGTGCCGCTCACCCTCAAGCCCAAGCAGCTGGCACGCACCGAGCCGCTCGTGGCGCTCAACCGTATCCAGGTGCAGATGGGGGCGCTCAACAAGGAAGCCGGTGGCTACGTGCTGCTCGATTTCAGCCAATTGCTCGATGATGAGCTGCAGATGGTCATGGTTGGCCAGCATGACCTGGAGCGGGTCCAGGCGCTGGCCGCTGAACTTGGCATCAAGGCCGAGCCCGCCCTGGAGGCCCTGAAGGTCGCCCTGCACGTCTGAGCGCGTCGTACGCGGCCCTGGCAGGCGGGCAACGGCGCTGTCAACCCAATGCGGTGTCCAGGAACATCATCACCGCGAAACCGCCCATCAAGCCGAGCGTGGCGGAGGTCTGGTGGCCGTGACGGTGGGTTTCGGGAATGACCTCGTGGCTCACCACGAAGATCATCGCCCCCGCCGCCAGCCCCATGCTGATAGGGTAGGCCACGGCAAAGCCGGTGGAAATGCCCAGCCCGATGACCGCGCCCAATGGCTCCATTACTCCTGAACCAATGGCCACCAGTGCGGCCTTCAGGTTGGACAGCCCGGTCGCCCGCAGCGCCAGCGCCACGGCCAGGCCCTCCGGGATGTCCTGAATGGCGATGGCGGTGGTCAGCGGCAGGCCGATGTTCATGTCGCCGTTGGTGAAGCTCACCCCGATGGCCATGCCCTCGGGCAAGTTGTGCAGGGTAATGGCCAGCACGAACAGCCACACTCGGCTGAACCGTTCGGTTTCCGGCCCCACCACGCCGACGCGTTCATGCTCGTGCGGCGTGAAACGGTCCAGGCCCAGCATCAGCAGCACGCCCAGCCCCATGCCGACGACCACGATGAAGGCCGCACCCGGCCCACTGCCGGTGATCTCCCGCGCCGCCTCCAGACCCGGCAAAATCAGCGAAAAAGAACTGGCTGCCAGCATCATGCCGGCAGCGAACCCCAGCATCACGTCCTGGTTACGGCTACTGACATCACGCAACACCACGGCCAGCACAGCGCCCAACGCGGTGGCGCCAAAGCCGGACAGGCCCCCGAGCGCGGCCAGGTGCAGGTTTTCGGAATGATCGCCGTTGACCGCATTCCACAGGCTCGCACCCAGCAGAATCACGACGGCCATCAGGCTCAGCGCAAGGCCTGCACCGACCCAGGGATTGTTGGCTATCTGTTGCCGCCACACGCTGAACGGCGAGGGCGGGGTGGCGCTGTGGCTGTGGGCAGGTGGCATGCAGAACCTCTGATCGGAATGTCGATGCATCATAGGCAGTGACCTGCAGGCGGCGCCAAGGATTCCCTTCTATTGAACCGATAGGGGGCTATGCTATGCAGCAATACACTCATCAACTGGAGTACGCGGTATGGGATCGATGTTCAACAGCCTCGTAGGTCTGATCATTCTTGCCCTGGATATCTGGGCCATCATCAACGTCTACAAGAGTGACCGCGAAGTGGGGGTCAAGGTGTTGTGGATTCTTCTGATTGCCCTGCTGCCGGTCGTGGGGCTGGTGATTTGGGCCATTGCCGGGCCGCGCGGCACAGGCCGGCTCTGAAACCAGCACTCTGTGCCCCCATGGCGCCAGAGGCAATCCAGGCCGTGACAAAATTTTCACAATGAATTAAACAGAATCCGCACCCGCACAATGCTGCGCTGGTCTTGCGCCAGCGCCTTCTTCGCAAACCGCATTTCTAGGACCTTCCTGTTCATGGCCAACCCGGACGCCTTGAAGCAATGGCGCGCGCGAGCGCCGTTCTCGCCGACCCTCAAATCCCACCTGGCCTATACGCTGCTCAGCGCGCTGGTCATCATGCTGATGCTCAGCCTCGTGCGCCTGGCGCTGCTGGTCTACAACAGCGACATGGTTGGCGACACGCCAGCGGCCACGGTCGCCGAAGGGTTCGTCAACGGCCTGCGCTTCGACCTTCGGGTGGTGGTGTACATCAGCATTCCGCTGCTGCTGGCGCTGCTCAGCCCTTGGGCCATGGCCCGGCGGGGCGTATTCCGTTTCTGGCTGACGCTCACCGCCAGCGTGGTGATGTTCCTGGGCCTGATGGAACTGGACTTCTATCGCGAGTTCCACCAGCGCTTGAACGGCTTGGTGTTCCAGTACATCAAGGAAGACCCCAAGACCGTCATGAGCATGCTCTGGTACGGCTTCCCAGTGGTGCGCTACCTGCTGGCCTGGGTGTTCGGGACCTGGCTGCTCAGCCTGCTGTTCAAGGGTGTCGACCGGCTGACCAGGGGTATCGGCACCCAGCCGGTGGCCGCATGGTATTACCGCCTGGCGGTGTTCATGGTGATCCTGTTGGTGGCCGTGATCGCCGCCCGTGGCACCCTGCGTCAAGGCCCGCCCATGCGCTGGGGTGACGCGTTCACCACCGATTCGAACTTCGTCAACCAGTTGGGCCTCAACGGCACCCTGACCCTGATCGACGCCGCCAAGAGCCGCTTCGGCGAGGACCGCGCCAACATCTGGAAACCGGTGCTGGAGCAGAACCTGGCGACCCAGACTGTGCGCCAGCAACTGCTGACCCCCCATGACACCCTGGTCGATGCCGACGAAGCGGCCGTGCGCCGCGACTTCCTGCCGCCGGCCGAGGGCACCCTGCCCATCAAGAACGTGGTGGTGATCCTGATGGAGAGCTTCGCGGGCCATTCGGTCGGCGCGCTGGGCAGCCCCAACAACATCACCCCTTACTTCGACAAGCTGGCCAAGGAAGGGCTGCTGTTCGACCGCTTCTTCTCCAACGGCACTCATACCCATCAGGGCATGTTCGCCACCATGGCGTGCTTCCCCAACCTGCCCGGCTTCGAGTACCTGATGCAGACGCCGGAGGGCGGTCACAAGCTGTCCGGGCTGCCGGCCTTGCTCAGCGCCCGCGACTACGATGACGTGTACGTCTACAACGGCGACTTCGCCTGGGACAACCAGTCCGGGTTCTTCGGCAACCAGGGCATGACCACCTTCATCGGCCGGCAGGACTTCGTCGACCCGGTGTTCTCCGACCCGACCTGGGGGGTGTCCGACCAGGACATGTTCGACCGCGGCAACCAGGAGCTGGCCAAGCACGATGGCAGCAAGCCGATCTATGCATTGCTCCAGACCCTGTCCAACCACACGCCGTACGCCCTGCCCAAGGACCTGCCGGTGGAGAAGGTCACCGGGCAAGGCCGCCTGGATGAACACCTGACGGCCATGCGCTACTCGGACTGGGCCTTGGGCCAGTTCTTCGAGAAGGCGCGCAAGGAGCCCTATTTCAAGGACACCTTGTTCGTGATCGTGGGGGACCATGGTTTCGGCAACCATCAACAGGTCACCGAACTGGACCTGGGGCGGTTCAACGTACCGCTGCTGCTGATCGCCCCAGGCATCCAGGAGAAATTCGGTGCGGTCAACCACACCGTGGGCACCCAGGTCGATATCGTGCCGACTATCATGGGTCGCCTGGGCGGCCAGACGCGCCATCAGTGCTGGGGGCGCGACTTGCTCAACCTGCCTGAGGGCGACCCAGGCATCGGCATGATCAAGCCTTCGGGTAGCGAGCAGATCGTGGGGCTGGTACAGGGCGACCGTATCCTGATCGAGTCCAAGGACATGACCCCGCGCCTGTACCGCTATCAGCTGGGTCGCGAGTTCAAGGCCGAGCTCATCGAAAGCCCTGACCAGCCGCAGCTGCTCAAGCAGCTCGAAGCCTACATCCAGACGGCCACCAAGAGCTTGCTGGACAACACGGCAGGGGTGGTGCACGGCACGCCGAAGTAACCCTATTTACACCCCGACCCGAGCCGCTACCTGGCGGCTCAGGTCGACGGGTGTTCAACTTTCTGAACATTCCCCAAGGGCCAAGGTCATTTATTCAGGCATCGCATAAGGTGTCGTTTGATTGAGAGGGCTCGTTCGATGAAAGAGTGGGAAGTCATCTTTGCCGACCAGAAAGGCGCACCGACCTCGATTGTGCTGCAGGCCGAACATCGCCCCAGCGAGGAAGACGCTGCCCGTGCCATCCGCACGCGGTTGTTCCCGGTCATGGATGAGCTGGACCTCAACGATTTTCAGGATCGCGCGGTGTCCCCCACGGCGCGCTGGCTGAAAGAACACAGCGGCGTCACCATCACCAGCATTGAAGAGGCGCCCTGATTCACGGTTTGCGTAGCGTCCGCCTGGGCACTACGCTGCATGAAGGTGCCCGCCGGCTGCGCAGGCGGCACCGTTCCCACCCGCGTCTTGTATCAGCTCGAACTGCCCGACGATTTAGGGCAGGTGCCCTTGCACGGAAAGTCTATCCACTGCGTTATTCAGGAGGACGATTCATGAGCAGCCAACACGACGATATCAGCAGCAACGTCCTGCGCCAGATGAAGGCAGGTGGCTTCGATTTCACCCAGATCCACCCCATCGAGTTCTATGCCGTTTTTCCGGATGAAGCCGCTGCGCGCCGCGCAGCCGGGGAGTTTCGTGGCGAGTCGCTTAACGCTCAGGTAACCGAACTCGACGACGGTGCCTGGCACCTGGAACTCAGTAAAATCATGTTCGCCACCCACGGTGGCATTGGCGACTTCGAGGAGGCCTTCGAACAGGTTGTCACGCCTTATGGAGGCGAAGTGGAGGGGTGGGGGGTCAAGCACGAGCGCCTCACGGCCTAGGCCATTGGGCCGCCCTGCGGCCCGATTTTCTCAGGATTTGCGCGTGGCCATGTGCCGCAGGTAGGCCAACAGCGCATCGAGCTCCTGATCATTCAGCACGCTTGGGGCAAAGCCCGGCATTTTCGCCTGGGGCCATTGCCGCAAGCGTTGTGGGTCCCGAATCAGCATGCGCAGGTAACCCGGCTGGAAATACTCGGTCGGGTTGTGCGGCACATTCAAATCAGGCCCTACCTGCGCATCCCCTGCACCGTTCAGACGGTGGCAGGCCAGGCAGTTCTGCTGGAACAATGCAAAGCCTTGTCGCACGGGGCTGTCGCCCGGCAGGTCGGGGTCCGGCAGCAACGCCGGGAAGCGCTGCTCGACAGAGGCTAGCTTACGTATCGTGGAGATCTGAAAGGGCCATTGTTCGGGGCGAATGCCGCTCGCTTGCGGCGCCGTCCACACCAAATAAAACGGCCCTGCACTCGGTTTTCCCTTACCTAGGGGCGGCCAAGGGGCGGCTGGGTCTTCGACGGCTAGCCAGGCCTGCGCCGGGCCGGGTTGAAGCAGAGGGCCAGCGGGCATTTCTGCCGCAAAGCCATCGGCTGCAATGGCCTGCAGGTGGTCCTCAGGCTGCACATCGTTGAGCAGCGCCGCGAGGGGCACTGCGCGATAGCGCATGGGGCGCTTATAGGAAACGTCCTCACTAATGTCCACCGTCTTGGCTTGGGGATGTGCGAGCAACTGTTCGCTGCTCCACTGCTTTTGGCCAGTGCCAAGTTCAAGGTGCAGTTGGGCCGCCGACAGCGGCAGGCACGACAGCAAGGCTGCCAAGGCAATGCATGGGCGCATGGGATACTCCGGCCATCAGGGCCAGCAGGTTACCGCTATCCCGCCTGCTACCGCCACCACCCGCCTTAGCCGAACAGACGTGTCAGGTTTGGCACTATCAGCAACAGCGTGGTTGCGAAAAGAATGAGTCCAGCTTGGCGAAGTTTCGATTGTCTAAACATGGCGGACCGCCTTCTTGTTGTTATTCCTAAATACCCGTTGGCTTCCTTGTCACATGTCGGGTCGATCGCAATGGCCCCTACTGGCGCCGGCACGGCTTGCCTCATGAATGTGGACATACTGCAACAGTAGGGCGTACATCATTCAATATTGAGAACCCTTTGTTCTAACTGCCAGCGGCCTATAACATTTCGTTTTAAAGCATTAAGCCATCGCGCTGATAGGCTTCACCTAGACAGGTTGGGTGTTTTTGTGCCGTCTCAGCCCAAAGCGCACCGTTCGTCTGCGCGACCCTCTTGCTTGTACGTGCCTTTCGCGTCACGCTCTATAGCTGTTTTCCATCCATGTCGTTCAGGACTATCCCTATGTCGTTACGCATCTGCATCCTTGAAACCGATGTTCTGCGACCGGAATTGACGGCGCAGTACGAAGGCTACGGCAGGATGTTCGAGCAGCTCTTCGCCCGTCAGCCGATCACAGCACAGTTCAGTGTCTACAACGTCATGAACGGTGAATATCCCGCCGATGACCTTAAGTTCGATGCTTACCTTGTGACGGGCAGCAAGGCCGATTCGTTCGGTTCCGTTCCCTGGATCCAGACGCTCAAGGCTTATCTGCTCAAGCTGTATGACCGGGGTGAGAAGCTGCTGGGTGTGTGTTTCGGTCACCAGCTGCTGGCGTTGACCTTGGGCGGCAAAGCGGAGCGAGCGGAGCAGGGCTGGGGCGTTGGCGTACACCGTTATTCACTGGCAGCGCGTGCACCATGGATGCAACCTCAAGTATCGGAGCTGACCTTGCTGATCAGTCACCAGGACCAGGTGACCGAATTGCCCAAAGGCGCCACGGTCATTGCGTCCAGTGATTTCTGCCCCAACGCCGCGTATTGCATCGGCGATCAGGTGCTGTGTTTCCAAGGCCACCCGGAGTTCGTACACGACTACTCCCGGGCCTTGCTCGACGCACGCCAGGCGCATCTAGGCGATGAGGTCTACCAGCAGGCCGTCGCCAGCCTCGCCACCGAACATCAGGGTGACGTGGTAGGCGAATGGATGTTGCGTTTCATCCAGCAACCGGCTAACAAGCACAACGCGGCCTGACAGGGCAGGGGTCGCCCGGTGACCCCTATCTTGGTTACAACCAGCCGGATTTCTTGAAGCTGGCGAACAGGCCTGTGCACCCGGCCGCGATCACCCCCAGGACTACGTAATAGCCGTAGTGCCAGCTCAGCTCGGGCATGTTCTGGAAGTTCATCCCGTAGATGCCGGCAATGGCAGTGGGGAAGGCCAGAATGGCCGCCCAGGCGGCGAACTTGCGCTGCACGATGCTCTGGCGAGACGCTTCGAGTAGCATGCCGATCTCGATGGTCTGGCTGGCAATGTCGCGAATCCCGGCCAGGTCTTCCATCTGCCGGGTCACGTGGATCTGGACGTCACGAAAGTACGGGCGCATGTTCTTGTCGATGAAGGGAAAGCTCAGGCGCTGCAGTTCTTCGCTCACTTCCACCATAGGCGCCACATAGCGGCGCAGGCGCAGCAGATCGCGCCGCAGGCTGTGCAGGCGACGGATGTCGGCTTCAAGCAGCGAACCGCCCAGCACGCTCTGCTCCAGCGCTTCGATCTCCCCGTGAATCGCCTCGCTTACAGGCTGGTAGTTTTCGGTAACGAAGTCCAACAGCGCATACAACACGAAGTCCTCCCCGTGCTCGAGCAGCAACGGCCGTGCTTCGCAGCGCTCGCGCACCAGGGCATAGGATTTGGAATGGCCATTGCGACAGGTAATCACGTAGCCAGTGCCGGCGAAGATGTGGGTTTCGATGAACTCCAGCCGACCCTGCTGGCGCACGGGTGAATAGGTGACGATGAACAAGGCGTCGCCGAAGGTTTCCAGCTTCGGCCGGCTGTGCTTCTCCAGGGCGTCTTCGATGGCCAGTTCGTGCAGGTTGAACTGGCGCTGCAGGTTGGCCAGTGCTTCGGCGTCGGGCTCCTCCAGCCCGATCCACACGAAGTGGCCCGGTTTGCGCGCCCACTCGCTGCCTTCATCGATACTGATGTTGGTGACCTTCCTACCGGCGCTGTATACCGCCGCTGCCACGACTCGCCCCATGACTGCCCGCTTTCTTGTGGTTGAACACGCCTTACAGCTTGGGCTGTAGCGGGCGCGAGAGCAACGGGTCAGGGCAGTTCGTTTTCCATCCGGTCGATGCACTGCTGCATTTGCGTGCGGCACTGCTCGATCAGCGCAGGCAGGTCTTGTTGCGTCATGCCGGTGGTGGCAATGGGAGGCAAGGAGCGCACGATCACCGTCCGGCGGCGCCAGCTGTTGAGGTCCAGCCGGAGCGCATAGCGGCTCACGCACACAGGTACGATGGGTACCCCGGCCTCGATGGCCATGTGGAATGCGCCTTTCTTGAACGCCAGTAGCTGTTCACCGGCGTTGCGTGTGCCTTCAGGGAAAATCCAGATGGAGGTGTCGTTCTGCAGGACGCGGGTGGTCTTTTGCAACGCCTTGCGGGCCTGATAGGCGTTCTTGCGGTCGACCAGCACGTTGCCGCCCAGCCAGAACAACTGCCCGAACAGCGGAATCCAGCCCAGGCTTTTCTTGCCGATGGCCACGGTGCGTTGCGGAACCACCTGGCCCAGGACGAACAGGTCGAAGTTGGATTGGTGGTTGGCGATGATGACGCAGCCAGGCGGCTGATCCCACAAAGGCCCCACCTGGGCCTGGACCTTCAGGCGCATCAGCCAGGTGGCCGGCACGCTGTAGAGCCGGGCGAACACGCGGCTGTTATCGGGGTTGAACGGGCGGCACAGGCCGATGATCAGCCCCACGGCGCCAACGGCGAGAAAATGCAGCGCCAGCAGGAACATGCGAAGAACGTAAAGCATGGTACGACTCACACCAGACAGTCGCCCGGCAGTGTACGACTGTGCACTGGCCGGGGCAAACCTTGGTGTAGGTTGAGTGGGCGATCTGTGCAGGTGATGGGGTCACCCCATGTGTTGCTGGTCTTGCTCGATAGCCTTGTCCAGGGCTTCGAGTAGGCCCTTGCGGACCTTGAGCTTGGTGTTCTTGTGGGCCAGCATGTTCAGCTGCTTGAGCGCTTGTGCTGCAGCCAAGGCGGTATCCATCAGTTGCTCGGCGGGCACGACCTTGTCCAGAAAGCCTGCATCCACCGCCCCCTGGGGGTCGAACACTTCGGCGTTGATCACCGAGCGGTGGAAGGCCGAGCGGCGCAGGCGGTCACGGGCCAGTTCGATGCCCGCGTGGTGCATGGTCATGCCGATCTGCACTTCGTTCAGGCACACCTTGTACGGGCCCTCGACGCCAATGCGGTAGTCGGCCGACAGCAGCAGGAACGCCCCTTTGGCCACGGCGTTGCCCGGGCAGGCCACCACCACTGGAAACGGGTGCGACAACAGACGGCGCGCCAGGGTGGAGCCTGCGGTGACCAACTCGATGGCTTCTTTGGGACCGCGGGTCATGACTTTCAGGTCGTAGCCGCCCGACAGAATGCCTGGCTGCCCAGTAATGATCACCACCGCCCGGGCCTCGAGGGCGCGATCAAGCGCTGCATTGAACGCGTCGATGACCTCCGGCGAGATGGCATTGACCTTGCCATTGTTCAGGGTCAGGGTGGCGATGCCGTCTTCGGCATGGTAGGTGATCAGCTCGCTCATGGCAGAGTCCTTTTGTTGGCGTGGCGCTGACGTTACCCAGCGGCGCAGGCCAGGTAAAGCAGCAAGGCTGACCGGCCAGTCAGCCGCTGACGACGGCCGGATGCAAATGCATGAAAAAACTGAAAAAAATGCTTGCCAAAGGAAACGTCTTTCACTAAATTAGCGCACCTCGACAGGCCGTACGGCTTGAAGATAAACGGTGAAGTGTCCGAGTGGTCGAAGGAGCACGCCTGGAAAGTGTGTATACGAGAAATCGTATCAAGGGTTCAAATCCCTTCTTCACCGCCACATTCTACGAAGAGCCCCTGTGCTGAAAAGCATGGGGGCTTTTTGTTTTTGGGGTAGCTATTTGGGTTGCCGGTGGTGTGTGAGGCACGGGCTGCAGCTTTGGAGCAGGCATTGCCGGGGCCGCGCTGCGGCCCCCGGCAATGCCTGCTGCGAAGCTAGTAATCCCACTCACCCCACTACAACTCAAAAACTCACCGAAGCCGAAAACCGTGCCGTACGCGGCGCCCCCTGGAACAGGTAGTTATCCCCCAGATAATCCCCCACATCCCGCCAGTAACGTTTGTCGAAGACGTTGTCCACTGTCAGCCGCAGCGCCGTGTCATACCCCCCGACGCGCGTCTGGTAGCGCCCGCCCAGGTCGAACACGGTATACCCGCCCACCGCCACGTTGCCTGTATGGTCGGCGTACTTGCGGGCGCTGTAGCGGACCCCGCCCAAGAGCGCCAGCCCTGGCACCGGCAGGCTGTACTGCGCCTGCAGGGCTACCCGGAACCTTGGCACGTTGATGGCCTGATGCCCCTCACGCTCAGCGGTGCCGCTGCCCACCACCCGCGCACGAATGGCGGCCGCGCTGGCCTGCAATTGTAAGTTGGATGTCACCCAACCGCTGGCCCCGAGTTCCAGCCCTGTGTTTTTCTGCTGGCCTTGCTGCACATAGGTGAAGACGCCGTCGCCGTCAGGGCGCGCGTACTGGTACGCCTGACGAATCTGGAACAACGCAGCGCTCACGCTCAGCGCCTCCCAGTCATGCTTGAGGCCCACTTCCAGCTGGCGCGAGAGGGTAGGGGCAAGGATCTGCGCAGCGTTTTGGGTAAACCAAGGTGCAGTGCCGCCCGCCGAAAGCCCTTTGGCATAACTGGCATAAAGGGTGGTGTCTGGCGCAGGTTTGTAGACCAGCGCTGCGTTGGGCAGCAGTTGATATTGGCGAGTGTGCCGCCCGGCAGTGCCGGTTTCGTCCCAGGTGCGTTCATCCAGACGCACTTCCCGGGCGCCCAGTATGGCTTGCCAGTGTTCATTGAACGTCACCCGGTCAGTGACGAAGAGCCCGTACTGGCGGCTGTCCAGGCGCCTTTCGCTGGCGCCGACGGGTTGATCTGAGGGGGGAAGGGCAGGCGCGACTTCGCCCAGGGTGCCGGTGCCGAGCCACACGTTGTAGTACGGGCGCAGGTCCAGTGTACGGCGCTGGGCGCTGGTGCCCAGGGTCAACGCGTGGCCTAGGCCCAGCGCATCGAAGCGCCCATCGAGCGTGGCCTGGGCTTCGTCGATACGCCGGGTGTCGTCGGGGCTGCGAAAATCATAGATGTCGTAGTCGCCGGCACTGCTGAAAAAGGCGCCTTCGCCCGACCCCCAGGCAAAGGCACTGTAGTCGTCGATCACCGCCTGGCTGCGTGAGGCGCTGACGGTGCCTGTCCAGGCCTCGCTGAAGCGGTACTCCAGGCGCCCGCCCAGGTTCAGCGAATCGGTTTGCACAGGCTTGGCCCACTGCTGGTAGGCCAGGCGGTCCTTGGGGTCCACGTCGTGAGGCAGGCGCGTGCCGCCCAGCAGCTGATAACCCGGTACCGAGCGTTGCTGGCGGTGCTGGTAATCGGCATCCAATTGCAAGGTGGCGTCCGGGCTGATCTGCCAGTCAAACGCCAGCGCCGCGAAATCACGCTGGCCGTCGGCATGCGCGACATAGGAACGGATGTCCTCATGCGCCAGGTTCACCCGCAGGCCAAACTGCTGCTGGTCGCCGAACCAGCCGCCGACGTCGGTGGCCAGGTAACGTTCGCCCTGCTCGTTGGTGGACACCGTGACCCGGCGCACGGGCTCGGCCCGCTTGGTCACATAGTTGACTAGGCCGCCTGGCGACGACACGCCGCTTTGCAGCCCCGACAGACCCTTGAGCAGTTCCACCTGCTGCTTGTTCTCCAGGGCCACGTTCTGCTCGCCGACAAGGGTGTGGCCGTTGAGGCGGTAGCTGCTGCCGGCGTTGAGCTCGAAGCCGCGCACGTTGAAGTTCTCGTAGTACCCGACCGGTGCGTAGCTTTCCCCCACCGAAGCGTCGCCTTGCAGCACTTCGCTGAGCAGGCGTACCTGCCGATCTTCCAGCAAAGGCTGGCTGAAGACGCTGATCGATGCCGGGGTGTCAAGCAGGGGTGCAGCCTGAAAACTGCCCACGGCAGCTTCACGTGCCTGGTAGCCATCGTTGCCGTAGGTATCGGATACCTCAAGCGGGTCCAGTTGCACCCCTTGGGCTGCGAACGCCGCAGGGCATTGCAGGGCCAAGCCCAGGCTTAAAAGGCCAAGGGGCAAGCGAGGATGAGGCGGGGGCATGCGTGGGGCTCCTGAAGGCGCGGCACAGGCTGTGAAAAAGCCCGCATAGTATCAGTCGCTTCAGGTGATGGGCGCAGACAAAAGCCTTGGGGGCGTCTTAGGGCGGGGCGCGCCAAGCAGCCCCCGTAGGCACGGCTACTGGCGCACCAAGGCTTCGGGTTTGGCTTTACGCGCGGCTACCCACCAAACGATCAACGCCAACGCACCAATCACCAGGCCTGCCAGCACGATGCCTGGCCAGCCCTGGCGCTGGAACAGTTGCGTGCCCAGCAGCGACCCCAGGGCGCCACCGATGAAATAGCATGTGATATAGCCCGCGTTCAGACGGGTCCGCGCTTCGGGGCGTAGGGCGATAACCGCGTTCTGGTTGCTCACATGCACCAGCTGCACGGCCAGGTCGAGCATCAGCACGCCCAGCAGCAAGGCCAGCAAGGACTGCTCGGCAAAGCCCAGCGGTACCCAGGACAGCAGCAAGACCACCAGCCCCACCGTGGTCCCCAGCGAGCCCTTGCCATGGTCAGCCAGCCGCCCGGCCCAGTTGGCCGAAAGCGCCCCGGCCGCACCCGCCAGGCCGAACAGGCCGATCACCGCGTCGGAGTAGTGATAAGGCTCGTTGGCCAGCAGAAATGCCAGGGGCGTCCAGAACAGCGCGAACAGGCTGAACGCCAGCAGGCCCAGCAGCGAGCGCAGGCGCAGCACCGGCTCTTCGATGAACAGGCGGAACACGGAGCCAATCAGGGCCGGATACCGCAGGCCTGCATGGCTGTGATGCTCCGGCAGGCTACGGTGCAGGGCCAGGGCCGTGATACCCATCAGCACCGCAGCCAGCACGTAGATGCTGCGCCACCCGCCCAGTTCGGCCATGAAGCCTGCGGCCGTACGCGCCAGCAAGATGCCCAGCAACAGTCCGCTCATCAGGGTGCCGATGGCACGCCCCCGTTGATTGGGCTCGCTCAGCGAGGCGGCCATGGGCACCAGGATCTGCGCCACCACGGAGAACAACCCGGTCAACGTGGTGCCCAGTATCAACCAGGGCAGGCTGGGGGCACAGGCACTGATCACCAGGCCAAGCGTGGCGATCACGGTCATCACGGTGATCAGCCGGCGTTGTTCGAACAGATCGCCCAGCGGTGCCAGCAGCAACAGGCCGGCCCCGTAGCTGAGCTGCGCGGCAATCACGATGCTGCCGGCGCTGGCAGTGCTCAGGCCGAACTGCTGGGCGATGCTGTGCAGCAGGGGTTGAGCGTAGTAATTGCTGGCCACGGCCAGGCCAGTGGCCGTGGCCATCAGCAGAATCAGGGCACGGCTGAGGGTTGGGGTGTGCATTGGGGTTCTCGTGACAGGCAGTGAAGTGGAAAAGATTATCGCCATCCGAGACGCATGACACCAATGTATAGTGCTCACGCCATCGATCGTGAAAGCAGATAGATCCATGAACCTCAAACAGCTCGAATACGCCTTGGCCGTGGCCGAGACCGGCAGTTTTACCCGTGCCGCCGAGCGCTGCCATGTGGTGCAGTCGGCCCTCAGTCATCAGGTGGCCAGGCTGGAAGGCCAGCTGGGCGTGACCCTGTTCGAGCGCACCTCGCGCCGGGTGTGCCTGACCCCGGCAGGCGAGGCGTTCGTGCTCAGCGCCCGGCCAGCAGTGGAGGCAGCGCGCCGCATCGCCGACGATGTGGCGGCCGCCTGTGGCCAGGTTCGCGGTCGACTGACCATTGGCGAAATCAGCTCGCTGACGGCCCTGGACCTGGTCGATCTGCTTGCCGATTTTCACGGGCACTATCCGGATGTGGACGTGCGTTGGCTCACAGCAAAGAGCGAACTGCTGGTCGCCGATGTGCTCGAGCGCCGCCTGGATGTGGGTTTCATCGGCTTGTGGGAAGGCGAGGGCGTGCAGGGTGTGCAGCATCGCCTGCTGGCTCGGGAAGCACTCGTCGCCGTGCTTCCACCCACCCACCGCCTGGCCGGACACGGGCAACTGACACTCGCCGACCTGGTCCGGGAGGTGCTGGTGGATTTCCCGGAAGGCACGGGTGCACGTCGGCAGACCGACGAGGCTTTCCAGGCGGCAGGGCTGCACCGTCGGGTGCAGTTCGAGATCGGTCATGTGCAGCTGGTGGAGAAGTTCGTGCAGCGCGGCATGGCGATCGGCCTGGTGCCGGAGCGGGTGGCCCAGGGCTTTGACGGCGTGGCCGTGGTGCAACTGCTCGATGCGCCTGTGCGGCACCTGTATGCGATCTGGTCCGCCCATCCGACACCCGCCGCCCGGGCCTTTCTAGAGCTTATGGAGCAGCGCTTGGGGGCGATTGAGGGGCAGGCGCTAGATCACCTCGACGACTGTCCAGCGTGTGGCATTGAGACAGACCTCGTCGTCAATGTGCTTGCCCATCAGTTGTTGCCCCAAAGGTGAGCGCGGCGTGATCACCATGACCATCCCATCGCCCGTGCCGATTTTCAGCCCGGCCGCCTCTGGCCCGATGATCAGCCTGCGGCATTGGCCCTGTTCATCTTCCAAGGTGACCACCTGGCTCACCTGCACCCCTTGCTGAGGATCGTAGTCACGCAGCTTCAGTTGCCGGTAGGTGTGCAGTGCCTGGCGGATTTCGGCGCTGCGCCGGGCCTGGCCGGTGGCCAGGTAGGAGGCTTCCAGCCCCAGCGTGTCGTACTTGTTCTCGGCGATGTTTTCTTCGGCAGTCGCAGCTTCATAGGCGCTCTGCGCTGCCCGGGTTAACACATCCAGGTCGTGTTCAAGGGCCGTGATGATCTGCGCTATCAGCTGGGGCTTGTTCATGATCAGTAACAGAACTCCAGCACGTTGGCCTGGCTTTTGTCTGTGGGGGCCGTGCGATTCTGCTGCAACCAGAACTGGCACTTGGGGCTGTTGAGGTTGCGCGGGTTGCCTTGGGCGGCTTCGGCAGCCTGTTCCAGTTGCTGCTTGTGCAGCATGTCCTTGTAACGCTCGAACATTTCGCCCTGGGCGTCCGGTGGCTGGGTGACGGTCGGGGGCGTAGTGGCGTGGGGGGCGTCTTGCGTGGTGGCTGACGCCGGTGCTTCGGCCGGGGTGGGCATAAGCTGGTCTGCAAGCCACAGGCTGGCAGCAATGGCCAGGGCGCCCAGCCATAGCCCCAGCGCAATGCTCAGTATCAGCGGCAAGGGTTTGAGTGTGATCGTCAATTCGCGGCGACGGGGCATGGTTGCTTCCTGGCAAGGTGGGCACTGGCGCATTGTTGCATGCAAGCCGGCCTTTTTTCGCCCACGGCTGTCTTTGGTGACAATTTATGCGCAGAATCCGCAGCTTTGGCACGGGTTAGGGAGCCCAGCATGACAGCCACTTGGGACATCTTTTGCAGCGTCGTGGACAACTACGGCGATATCGGTGTGACCTGGCGCCTGGCCCGGCAACTGGTGGCCGAGCACGAGGTGGCCGTACGCTTGTGGGTTGATGACCTCAATGCCTTCGTGCCCATGTGCCCTGGCGCAGATGCCACGGCGGCGCAGCAATGGCTGCGGGGTGTAGAGGTGCGTCAGTGGTCGCCTACCTGGGTGCCGGTGGAGCCGGGTGATGTGGTGATCGGCGCATTCGCCTGCCAACTGCCCGACGCTTTTGTCCAGGCCATGCGAGCGCGTAACCATCCGCCTGTGTGGCTGAACCTTGAATACCTGAGCGCCGAGCCTTGGGTGGAAGGTTGTCATGGGCTGCCATCACCGCAGCCAAACGGGCTGCGCAAGGTGTTTTTCTTTCCAGGCTTCACCGAAAAGACCGGTGGACTGCTTCGCGAGCATGACCTGCTGCCAAGGCGTGACGCCTTCGAGTCGTCCAACCGAGCGCGAGCAACGTTTCTAGAGGCCTTAGGGGTGGCGCCTGGGCAAGATGCGCTGTTGATCATGCTATTTGCCTACGAGAATCCGCAGCTTGCCAGCTGGTTGCAGGCGCTGGCCACCGACCCGCAGGCGTGCCATGTGCTGGTACCGCAAGGACGGAGCATCGCCGGGCTTGCGCAGTGGCTGGGGGTAACGCAGCTGGAGGCGGGCGATGTGCATGTGCGCGGGTCATTGACGGTGCAGGTGTTGCCTTTCGTCAGTCAGGACGACTTCGACCGGCTGTTGTGGAGCTGCGATTTCAACGCCGTACGGGGCGAAGATTCCTTCGTTCGCGCCCAGTGGGCCGCCAAGCCCATGCTTTGGCACATCTACGTGCAGGAAGAAAACGCTCACTGGGAAAAACTCGAGGCGTTCCTGGCGCTTTATCGACGTGGCTTGTCGGACGAGGCGCAAGCTGCCCTGCTCGGGCTGTGGCGCGCCTGGAACATGGACCAGGACATGGGGCAGGCCTGGCGCGCGGCCCGCGCATATTGGGCGCAATTGCAGCAGCATGCCCGCTGTTGGGCTGCTCAGCAGGCCGCTGGGCCGGACCTTGCCAAGGCGCTAGTACACTTTTGTGGAAATTCGCTATGATATGCGGCCTCGATTTTTATAAATCCATCCAGATTCGGATACTGCGTAATGAAAACTGGTAAAGAACTGAAACCCGGTACCGTCCTGCGGATCGACAACGACCCGTGGCTGGTTCAGAAAGCTGAGTTCACCAAGTCGGGCCGTAACAGCGCGATCATGAAGACCAAGCTCAAGAACCTGCTGACCGGCTACAAGACCGAAACCGTATACGGTGCGGACGACAAGCTGGACGACGTGATCCTGGACCGCAAGGAAGCCACGCTGTCGTTTATCAGCGGTGATTCATACAACTTCATGGACACCACCGACTACACCATGTACGAGCTGAACGCCGAGGACATCGAAGCCGTTCTGCCGTACATCGAAGAAGGCATGGAAGATGTCTGTGAAGCCGTCTTCTTCGAAGACCGCCTAGTCTCGGTAGAACTGCCGACCACCATCAGCCGTCAGGTCGTCTACACTGAGAACGCCGCGCGCGGTGACACCTCGGGTAAGGTGATGAAGCCTGCCAAGCTGAAGAACGGTACCGAGATCTCGGTGGCGGACTTCATTCAGATCGACGAGTGGATCGACATCGACACCCGCGACAACAGCTTCAAAGGTCGCTCCAAGAAGTAATGCTTCCTGGGTAGCCTGAAGCACCGCTACTGTCTGGTGCTTATTTGGGGCCGCAAAGCGGCCCCAACTGTTGAATCCACGCAAAACTGGGTTTTAGAGCACCGCCTCTGCGCAGCGCCGCTCCAACCCAAGGTCCCCCCTCACAACGTCCTCTGCAAGCTCTCGCGCAGTGCCAGTAAATCTGCCTGCAGCTTTTGCAGCCCCTCATGGGTACGCCCACTGGCCTTGAGAATCAGCTGAGGCACTTCTTCAGCCTGCTTCTGCAACTTGCGCCCTTTGTCTGTCAGCTGCACCAGCACAACCCGCTCATCTTCACGGCTGCGGGTGCGCTTGAGCAGGCCTTCGCTTTCCAGGCGCTTGAGCAACGGTGTCAGTGAACCTGGGTCAGTGAGCAGGTGCTGGCTGATTTCGCCCACGGTCAAACCATCGTGCTCCCACAACACCAGCATCGCCAGGTATTGCGGGTAAGTCAGGTTGAGGGCCTGAAGCAAGGGCTTGTACACCTTCGTCATCAGTAACGAGGTGGAATGCAGCGCGAAGCAGACCTGGTTCTCCAGTAGCAGTTCGGCGCCAGAGGCTTTGTTATCGGCGTTCATGCAGGTCCTTGAATTCGTTGAATAAGAAACTAGCACGCTGATGGTGGGTACGCTTACTACCAGCGTAATTCACTGCGCAGTGCCAGATCCCACGGCGGGACTGGGCTAAAGCGGCTCTTGAGGAATTCGAGCAGCAATCGGCTGCGAGAGTTCGTTTCATGTTCAAGGCGAAGTGCATAAATGCCGCTCGTCTCCGGTTGGGGCAAGCCAGCGTCGCAAAAAAGCGCGATCAATTCCCCGCGCAGCAGGTATTCACTGGTCAGCCACGTCGGTAAATGGGCGATTCCCAGCCCGGCCAGGGCGCCGAACAGAAGTGTTTCGGCATTGTTGGCAACCATGCGCATGCGCGAGGGCCGGTACAGACGTGTCTGGCCGTCCACCTCGAATCGCCAGGCGAACGGGGGTGCCAGGCCGTCCCAGTCCAGGCCGTCATGCCCGGGCAATTGGCTGGGGCACTTGGGCAAGCCCCGTGCCGCCAGGTAGGCGGGGCTGGCGCAGGCGATGCGCACCATGTCGGCAAGGGGTGTCGCGACCAGGCGCGTATCGGCCAGCGGACCTGCCCGTAACACCAGGTCGACTTCCCCCAAATGGCTACCGTGCATGTCGACGAAGCTGTCGATCAAGCGCAACTGCACGTCAAGGCCAGGGTAGGCCACCAGAAAATCGGCGATCGCCGGTGCCAGATGACGGCGCCCGAAGGCCGCCGGTGCATCCATGCGTATCAAGCCTTCCGGGGCATTGCTCAGCGACACCGCTTCGGCCCGGGCCAGGCGCAACTCATCGATGACATGCCTGGCGCGTTCGGCAAACGCATTGCCTGCAGGCGTTGGCCGCACGGCGTGGGTGCTGCGGCTGAACAGGCGACTGCCGAGGGCTCGCTCCAGGTTGTCGATACGCCGGGCAACTGCTGAAGGCGTCAGCGGGTGACGCCGGGCCGCGCCGGAAAAGCTCCCGGTTTCCAGTACATCCAGAAACAAGCTCAGTTGATCGATCAATGCATCGGGGTTCATGGGCAAATTCGCTTATGCAGGAAACGCACAGCCATTGTGCGTGGCTGTGCGTTTCGCTGCCAGCGTGCAGCCGCTAGCATGACGATCCCTGTGCACGATAAAAGTAGAAGGCTGATGATCGAGTGGGTACTGTACGGCGTATTGGGTGTCGCCCTGGGAACCGTGGGTGGGCTTTTCGGCATCGGTGGCGGCCTGATTGCCATCCCGGCCCTTGGCGTTTTGTTCGGGCTTGACCAGCAATTGGCGCAGGGCACGGCGTTGGTCATGGTCGTGCCCAACGTGCTATTGGCGTTATGGCGCTATCACCAGCGCAACCGCATCGAGCTGCGGCATGCCTTGCCGCTGTCCTTGTGCAGCTTTGTGTTCGCGTGGTTGGGGTCGATCTGGGCGGTGGGGTTGGACGCGCATGCCATGCGCCTGGGCTTCGTGGGCTTTCTATTGGCGCTGGCGATCTGGAACGTGGCCAGGATGTTCATGAAAGTCAGCCCTGCCAGTACCGAGTTGCGTCATCCCTGGCCTTGGCTTGGCGTTCTCGGCAGCTTCGCCGGGACCATGGGCGGGTTGTTCGGCGTCGGTGGCGCGGTCGTCGCCACGCCCCTATTGACCAGCGTGTTCGGTGCCACCCAGGTGGTGGCGCAAGGGTTGTCGCTGGCCCTGGCCGCGCCGAGTACGTTGGTTACCTTGGTGACCTACGCCGTGCACCACAGTGTGGACTGGGGCGTGGGTATCCCGCTTGCGGTAGGCGGGCTGTTGAGCATCAGCTGGGGCGTGAAGTTGGCCCACGCCTTACCGGAAAAGGCGCTGCGGGCGATGTTCTGCGTTTTCCTGGTGGTCTGCGCGGTCATGCTGGGTTTTGAACTGTAGCCGCAGGCGTGTCACTTGAACCCTTCGATGATGTACTGCGCCATGCAGTCGGTGATGGGGGAGGGTGACTGACCGCCACGTACCAGCATGACGTTGGCCAGCGGCAATTCAGGCAAGCCTTCGGCTTCGCCGAGTACCCGCAGATTGCCGCCGATCAGGCTCTGCAGCTGGGCGGTCACCGCAAGCCCTGCGGTGACCACGGCAAAAATCGCTGAGAGGCTGGGGCTTGTGTAGGCCACTCGGTAGTCGATGCCCTGGGTTTCCAGTGCGTTACAGGTCCAGGCGCGGCAGAAGCATTCGGTGTTGAACAATGCCAGTGGCATGGGGCGCTGCTCGTGCGGGCAGAAGCCCTCGGCCGCGGCCCATACCAGACGCTCCTGGCGTAGCAATTGGCCGATCTCGTTGCCGGGCTCGCGGGTGACGATGGTCAGGTCCAGGTCCTTGCGCAGCATCAGTTGGCGTGAGGTATCGCAGTGCACCTCCACCTGAACCAAGGGGTAGGCTTTGGCGAAGCTGGACAAGATGCTCGGCAGAAAACGCATGGCGTAGTCGTCCGGCGTACCGATACGCACCAGGCCCACCATGTGCGGCATGCGCAGCGTGTTGAAGACTTCGCCGTGCAGCTTGAGGATGCGCCGGGCATACCCCAGCAACACCTGACCTTCGGCGGTCAGGCGCACCTGCCGCCCCTCGCGCTCGAACAAGGGCCGCTGAAGGATATCTTCTTCCAGGCGCTTCATCTGCATGCTGACGGCCGATTGGGTGCGGTTGACCACTTCACCAGCTCGGGTGAAGCCACCTTGCTCGGCAATGGCAACGAAGGTGCGTAACACATCGGCGTCAAGGCTCTGGTACTGGGACATTGCATCAATCTCCGAGATGCATGGCATCAGAAACATTCGTTGGATTGATCTTAATCGGCGCGTGAGACTGAAGCCATCGATAACGGAGAGCTTCACGATGAAAGGTACGATCAGCAACGCAGAGGCTTCGGTCATTTCGTTCAGGCCGCTGTGGCGGGCGACGTGGGGGCGAGTGACTCGGTGGTTGGAGCTGCACCGCCAGCGTCAGCAGCTTGCCAGCCTGAGCGATGCCATGCTTCACGACCTGGGTTTGAGCAGGGCCGATACTCATCAGGAAAGCGAGCGGCACTTCTGGGACGACCCGCTGTGCAAGTGAGCCCAGCGGTGTCCTTGCCTGGCGTTTCGGGGCTGTCGTTTAGCGCCGCACCTGTTTCAATGTTTCAGCGATCAGGAACGCCAATTCCAGCGACTGGTCGGCGTTCATTCGCGGGTCGCAGTGGGTATGGTAGCGATCCGACAGGGCATCCTCGGTGATCGGGCGAGCCCCACCGATGCATTCGGTGACGTTCTGCCCGGTCATCTCGATATGAATACCGCCCGCATGGCTGCCTTCGGCCTGGTGCACCTGGAAGAACTGCTTCACCTCGTCCAGGATCTGGGCGAAGTCGCGGGTCTTGTAGCCGCTGCTGGCCTTGATGGTATTGCCGTGCATCGGGTCCGAACTCCATAGCACCTTGCGACCCTCGCGCTCGACCGTGCGGATCAGCCCCGGCAAATGGTCCCCGACCTTGCCCGCGCCCATGCGCACGATCAGGTTCAGGCGCCCTGGGTCGTTGCCGGGGTTGAGGATGTCGATCAGGCGGATGAGCGCCTCTGGGTCCATGCTCGGGCCCACCTTGACCCCTATCGGGTTGTGCACCCCACGCAAGAACTCCACGTGTGCGCCATCGAGCTGGCGGGTGCGATCGCCGATCCAGAGCATGTGCGCGGAGCAGTCGTAGTAGTCGCCGGTCAGGCTGTCCTGGCGCACGAAGGCCTGTTCGTAGTTCAGCAGCAGGGCTTCGTGGGCCGTGAAGAAGCTGGTCTCACGCAGCTGGGGGGCGCTGTCCAGGCCACAGGCGCGCATGAACGCCAGGGTTTCGTCGATGCGGTTGGCCAACTGGTGGTATTTGTCGGCCAGCGCCGAATTGGCGATGAAGTCCAGGTTCCACTTGTGCACCTGGTGCAGGTCGGCAAAGCCGCCTTGGGCAAAGGCGCGCAACAGGTTCAGGCTGGCCGTGGACTGGTGGTAGGCCTGCAGCAAGCGCTCTGGGTCGGGGATGCGGCTCTTGGCATCGAAGCCGATACCATTGACGATGTCGCCGCGGTAGGCGGGCAGGGTAACGCCCCCCAGGGTCTCATCACCGGCCGAGCGAGGCTTGGCGAATTGCCCGGCCATGCGCCCTACCTTGACCACGGGGCAACCGGCGGCAAAGGTCATGACGATGGCCATTTGCAGCAGCACCTTGAAGGTGTCGCGAATCTTGGCCGCGGAAAATTCCGCGAAGCTCTCGGCACAGTCGCCACCTTGCAGGAGAAACGCCCGGCCTTCGGTCACCTCGGCGAACTGGCGTCGCAACTCGCGGGCTTCGCCAGCGAACACCAACGGCGGGTAACTGGCCAGGGTTTGCTCGACCTTGTGCAGGTGCGCAGCGTCAGGGTAGACGGGTTGTTGCTGGATCGGCAGGGCACGCCAGCTGTCAGGGCTCCACGTTTGGGTCATTTCAGGCTCGGTCATGTAGGTTGCAGGCTGGCAGCCATGGTAACAGCTGGCACCGTGCTTGTTGCTAGCACCGGTGTTGACGGACAATGCAGCTTTTGCGGGGTGATTGGCACATGGTGGCGCAACGGCAGGAACGGTTGCTGGCACGCGTGGAGGATGCCTTTGGCGTCATCAGCGTGTACGAGGTGGATGATTACCGTTTCCTCGAATTCGGCGACGCCATCGAGCAGAGCTGCGTGTTCACGGCGGACCCCAGCTGGCTGGAGTACGACTATACCCGCGCCATGCTGGTAGGGGCGCTCTGCCATGGGCAGCCGGAAAGTGCGCTGTTCCTGGGGCTGGGCGCCGGAACCCTGACCCAGGCGTGCATGAAGTTTCTGCCCCTCGAAGACATCGAGGCCATCGAGCTGCGCCCGGATGTGCCACGTCTGGCCATGGAGCACCTTGGCCTGGACGATGACCCACGGCTGTACGTGCGCATTGGCGATGCTGTCGAACTGCTGCCAACCACGGAAAAGACCGACTTGCTGTTCGTCGACCTTTATACCGACCATGGCCCTGGCGTGGGGCATCTGGCTTGGAAGTTTCTGGAGGGCTGCCAGCAACGCCTCAATCCCGGCGGCTGGCTGGTGATCAATCAGTGGGCCACCGACGAGGGCAAGCCGCTTGGGGCGGCATTGCTGCGCGGGTTGTACCACCGCCATTACTGGGAGTTGCCGGTCAAGGAGGGCAACGTGATCGTGCTGGTGCCAGCCGATCTGGAGCAGACCCTGGACATGGCGGGGCTGCGGGCACGGGCCGAGGCGCTGGCACCACGCCTGGGGTATAGCCTTGAAGGGTTGATCAAGGAAATTCGCCCGGCCAGTTGAGCCGGGCGTGTGGGATGAGCTTGCAGGGGCCGCTGCGCAGTCATGCAGAGGCTCCGAGAAGCAAACCCGTAGCATTTCAGTAGCTTGGCGACAATCCAAACAACGCCCATTGAGGTGCAAAAGATGTATCGTTTCAGCCACCCCTAGCCGACATCCCTCCCACACCCCGCGGTCTGAAAAAATTCCTCCCGTCCCGTTCGATTTCAGGTATAGTACGCGCCGGTCTTTTAGCGGGCCTCAAAAATCAGGCGGTGCAAATCCTCCGAGTCCAGCTTCGGCTGCACGTCCGCTAGGCGGACCTTCCCAAGTATCTTTTTCAATCGTTTTCGCAAATCCCCGCCGCCAAAGCTGCCTGGGTGACCTGTCGGTCTTTCATGGCTTGTGCAGCTTTGGAGCATGGGTCTTTGCGGATGCACTCTAGAGGCAGACCCATGACCCAGGAAATCGCCGGCTTCGCCGCTCTCGATCTCAATCCGAACATTGTTGCCGCTGTCGTGGCCACCGGCTATGAAGAGCCGTCGGCCATTCAGCAGCAATCGATCCCGATCATCCTCGCCGGTCACGACATGATCGGCCAGGCGCAGACAGGCACCGGCAAGACCGCTGCCTTCGCTCTGCCGATCCTCAACAAGATCGATGTGAGCAAGCGCGAGCCGCAAGCCCTGATCCTGGCACCAACCCGTGAGTTGGCGCTGCAAGTTGCAACCGCTTTCGAAACCTACGCCAAGCAGATGCCGGGCGTGAACGTCGTGGCCGTCTACGGTGGTGCCCCGATGGGCCCACAGCTGCGCGCCATCCGCAACGGCGCGCAAATCGTCGTCGCCACCCCAGGCCGTCTGTGCGACCACTTGCGTCGTGACGAGAAGGTCCTGTCGACCGTGCAGTACCTGGTACTGGACGAAGCCGACGAGATGCTCAAGCTGGGCTTCATGGACGACCTCGAAGTGATCTTCGATGCCATCCCGGCTACGCGTCAGACCGTACTGTTCTCCGCGACCCTGCCGTCGTCGATCCGCTCGATCGCCGAACGTCACCTGCGTGAGCCCAAGCACGTCAAGATCCAGAGCAAGACCCAGACCGTCACCGCGATCGATCAGGCTCACCTGATGGTACATGCCGACCAGAAGATCCCGGCCGTGCTGCGTCTGCTGGAAGTCGAAGAGTTCGACGCGCTGATCGCCTTCGTGCGCACCAAGCAGGCCACCCTGGACCTGGCTGCCGCATTGGAAGCCAAGGGTTACAAGGCTGCTGCGCTGAACGGCGACATCGCCCAGAACCAGCGTGAGCGTGTGATCGACTCGCTCAAGGATGGCCGCCTGGACATCGTCGTCGCTACCGACGTCGCTGCCCGTGGCCTGGACGTGCCGCGCATCACCCACGTGTTCAACGTCGACATGCCGTACGATCCAGAGTCCTACGTTCACCGTATTGGCCGTACCGGCCGTGCGGGTCGCGAAGGTCGCGCACTGCTGCTGGTGACGCCCCGTGAGCGCCGCATGCTGCAGGTGATCGAGCGCGTGACTGGTCAGAAAGTTGCCGAAGCGCGCCTGCCCAACGGCCAGGCGGTGCTCGATGCCCGTATCAAGAAGCTGACCAACAGCCTGGCGCCGCTGGTTGCCGAAGCCGAAGCCACCCACGGTGAGCTGTTCGACCGCCTGACCGCCGACCTGGGCTGCAGCGCTCGCGCGCTGGCTTCTGCCCTGCTGCGCAAGGCCACCAATGGCCAAGCCCTGGACCTGGCAGCGGTAGAACGCGAACAGCCGCTGGTGCCAAGCTTCGCACCGCGTGGCGAGCGCACCGAACGTGGCGAGCGCCCGGACCGTGGCGAGCGCGAGCGTCGTGCGCCACTGCCGCTGGCAGAAGGCCGCGTACGCTGCCGTACCGCCCTGGGCGCACGTGACGGTATCGCCGCCAAGAACCTGCTGGGCGCCATCCTCAACGAAGGTGGCCTGGCGCGTGATGCCATTGGTCGCATCCAGGTGCGTGATAGCTTCAGCCTGGTCGAGCTGCCGGAGGATGGCCTCGAGAAGCTGCTGACCAAGCTCAAGGACACTCGCGTCGCTGGCAAGCAGCTCAAGCTGCGTCGCTACCGCGAAGATTGATCCCCAAGCAGTGAAAAATCCCCGGCCTAGGTCGGGGATTTTTTTTGCAAGCAATCAGACGCTGCCTAATCGAATCGGTAGATATCCATCCCCAGCGCACCCAAGGCAAAGCCTTGGTGCACCACACCAAAAGCCCCGCCCGCGCCTAGGGCGAAGAACAGCGGCAGCAGATGCTCATCGCTTGGATGGTTGTGCACTGCAAACGGCGCCTGCGCCCTGTAGTCGAGCAGGGCCTGGGAGTCGTCGATCTGCAACTTCTCTACCATCCAGTTCCTGAAGGCCAGCGCCCACGGTGCCATCTTGTCTGGTCCAGCCTGCCAGTCCAGTTCTCCAAGATTATGCGTGATGCTGCCAGAGCCAATCAGCAGGACACCCTCTTCGCGCAGCCCGGCCAGGGCCTGGCCAATGCGTACCTGCACCGTGGGGCCCAAATGGCTGGGCAAGGACACCTGCACCAGCGGGATCTGTGCCTGCGGATACATCAGCGATAACGGTACCCAGGCGCCATGATCGAATGGCCGCTCGGCGTCTGGGTGAGCGGGTAGCCCGGCCGCCTGCAAACGCTCACAGATACGTCGCGCCAGGTCCGGATCGCCCGGTGCTGGGTACTGCACGGCGTACAGCGCTGCAGGAAAGCCAGCAAAGTCATGCCAGGTGTCCGGCCTTGCGCCGCTCGTTACCGCCAGATCGCGGCTTTCCCAGTGGGCCGATACCACGACAATCGCACGTGGCGTAGGCAGCTGTTGGGCCAAGCGCGCCAGTGCAGGCCCGCTAGCGCCGGGTTGCAATGCCAACATGGGTGAGCCGTGGGAGATGAACAAGCTGGGCAGCATGGCAGGGTCCTGAGGGTTAAGATGCACGCATCTTCGGCCAAGCCTTGATCGAATCCAAATCAAGTTATGGCTATGAACCATCGAATAATCGGGAGCAAACATGGAACCGGCATTCTGGCAGCAGCGGTGGGCCGACAATCAGATTGGCTTTCATCAAGCCCAGGTTAACCCCTACCTGCAGGCCTATTGGCCTGGCTTGCATCTGGCAGCCAACAGCAAGGTCCTAGTGCCCTTGTGTGGCAAGAGTTTGGACGTACGGTGGCTGGCCGGGCAGGGGCACCGCGTGATGGGGGTCGAGTTGTCTCGTCGGGCAGTGGAAGATTTCTTCCGTGAACAGGGGCTTGAGGCACAGGTTTCACACACAGGTGCATTCGAAGTCTGGCGCCATGGGCCGATAGAGCTGTGGTGCGGCGACTTTTTTGCGTTGTCGCGCAGCGACGTGGGTGACTGTACTGCGCTCTACGACCGAGCGGCCTTGATCGCCTTGCCCTCGGCAATGCGGGAGCAGTATGTCCGAGCGCTAGCGGTTCTGTTGCCTGCCGGCAGCCAGGGGTTGGTGGTGACCTTGGACTATGACCAGGCGCTGGTGGCCGGGCCGCCGTTTTCGGTGAGCGACGACGCGTTGCGGCAAGGGTTCGCCGGCTGGCAAGTGGATGAGCTCGAGGCGGTGCAGGTGATCGAGCAGAGCCCGAAGTTCGTGCAGGCGGGAGCCTCGAGCTTGTGGGAGAGGGTCTATCGGGTCAGCCGTTGAAACCGTCACCCAGCCTTGCCGCGTTATCGAGCACTCACAAAAAAGGCGACCGAGGTCGCCTTTTGCAGGGTGGGGTGGATCAACCGCGGCGGCGCAGGGCGTCGATGCGGTCTTCCAGCGGCGGGTGGCTCATCAGCAGGCCGGCCAGGCCCTGCTTGAGGCCGCCATTGATGCCAAAGGCCTTGAGCGTATCGGGCATGTGGACCGGCAGGCCCTGCTCCACACGCAGGCGCTGCAGGGCGCCGATCATGGCCGATGTGCCAGCCAGGCGAGCGCCGGCTTCGTCTGCGCGATACTCGCGGCGGCGCGAGAACCACATGACGATGATGCTGGCCAGAATGCCCAGAATCAGTTCGGCCACGATGGTCGCGACGTAGTAGGCGATACCCTGGCCTTCCTCGTTCTTGAAGATGACCTTGTCGACAAAGTTGCCGATGATCCGGGCGAAGAACATCACGAAGGTGTTCACCACCCCCTGGACCAGCGCCAGGGTGACCATGTCGCCGTTGGCAACGTGGCCGATCTCGTGCGCCAGCACCGCGCGCACTTCATCGGGCGAGAAACGCTCCAGCAGGCCCTGAGAGACCGCTACCAGCGCATCGTTACGGTTCCAGCCGGTGGCGAAGGCGTTGGCTTCATAGGCCGGGAAAATACCCACTTCCGGCATCTTGATGCCAGCCTCGCGGGACAACTCCTCGACCGTTTGCAGCAGCCACTGCTCATGACGGGTACGCGGCTGGCTGATGATCTGGGTGCCGGTGCTCATCTTCGCCATCCACTTGGAGATGAACAGCGAAACCAGCGAGCCGGCGAAACCGAACACCGCACAGAACACGAGCAGGCTGCCAAGGTCGAGGTCGACCCCGTTGGCCGCCATGAACCCGTTGAAACCGAACAGGCTCAGGGTAATGCTTGCAACCAGCACCACCGCAAGGTTGGTGGCCACAAACAACAGAATGCGCATCATGGTTGTTACGTTCTCCTGACGGATGAATTGTCGCTTACTGCGGGGTATATAAGGGGCCTGCCGCCGGGATTCAATCGACGGACTATTTCAAACTGTGTAAGCCGCAGTATGGCAGAGGAGGGGAAGCCGGCTGTGGGATAGAGCATTGCAGGATGTAAGAAACATGCTACGGCGCGCGCAAGGCTGTTCTTTTTCCTATGGCGGGCTCGCCAGCGCTCACAGCTTCAACCACGATTTCAGCCAACTGTGAGCGCCCGCGACGCGTGTGCTTACTGCGAATAGGTCCTGAGGAAATTGCCGATTCGTCCGATGGCTGCTTCCAGGTCATCTACGCGGGGCAGTGTCACCACACGGAAATGGTCCGGCCAAGGCCAATTGAACGCAGTGCCCTGGACGATGAGCAGCTTCTCGGACAGCAGCAGGTCCAAGGCAAATTTCTCGTCGTTGAGGATCGGGCAGACCTTCGGGTCGATCTTCGGGAACGCATACAGCGCGCCCATGGGCTTGACGCAGCTCACGCCAGGGATGTCGTTTAGCAGCTCGTAAGTGCGGTTGCGCTGCTCCAGCAAGCGCCCTGGCGGCAGCACCAGGTCGTTGATGCTCTGGTAGCCACCCAGTGCTGTCTGAATGGCGTGCTGGGCCGGTACGTTGGCGCACAAGCGCATGTTGGCCAGCATGTCGATGCCTTCGATGTAGCTCAGGGCATGGTGCTTGGGCCCGGAAATGATCAGCCAGCCGGAGCGAAAGCCTGCCACGCGGTAGGACTTGGACAGGCCGTTGAAGGTCAGGCACAGCAAGTCCGGTGCCAGGGAGGCCGTGCTGATGTGCACCGCTTCGTCATAAAGAATCTTGTCGTAGATTTCGTCTGAGAACACCACCAGGTTGTGCTGGCGAGCCAGTTCCAGCATGCCCCGCAACAGCTCCTTGGAGTAGACCGCGCCCGTTGGGTTGTTGGGGTTGATGATGACCAGTGCCTTGGTGTTGGGGGTGATCTTGGCCTTGATGTCCTCCAGGTCCGGGAACCAGTCGGCTTGCTCGTCGCACAGGTAGTGCACCGGTTTACCACCGGCCAGGCTTACGGCTGCCGTCCACAGGGGGTAGTCGGGGGCGGGGATGAGCACCTCGTCACCGTTGTTCAGCAGGGCCTGCATCGACATGACGATCAACTCGGACACGCCGTTGCCCAGGTAGATGTCTTCGATGCCGACGCCTTCGATGCCCTTTTGCTGGCAGTACTGCATCACCGCCTTGCGTGCGCTGAACAGGCCTTTGGAATCGCTGTAGCCCTGCGCGGTAGGCAGGTTGCGGATCACGTCCTGCAGAATTTCATCGGGCGCCTCGAAACCGAACGGCGCCGGGTTGCCGATGTTCAGCTTGAGGATGCGGTGGCCTTCCTCTTCCAGGCGCTTGGCGTGCTTGAGCACAGGGCCGCGAATGTCGTAGCACACATTGGCGAGCTTGTTCGATTTGCTGAACTGCATGATGGAATCCCGATTGAGAAAACGCGCTATGCCCGGCCGAAAGGTTTGTAAGGGCACAAAGCGGGTGCGAGACTGAACGCCTTGCACACGAAGCCAACTAATATACGTGCCACCCGCGCCCCGGAAAAGACGGCGCAGGGTGAAATTGAGCCTGCCGAGGTAGCCCCATGCAAAAGATCGAGAAAACCCTGGAACAGTGGCGGTCGATGCTCGACCCCGAGCAGTACCAGGTGTGCCGTCTCAAAGGCACTGAACGCCCGTTCAGCGGCAAGTACAACAGCGAGCGCCGCGACGGTATCTATCACTGCATCTGCTGCGGGCTGGCGCTGTTCGATGCCCAGACCAAGTTCGATTCGGGCTGTGGTTGGCCAAGCTTCTACGCCCCCATCGAGGACAGCGCGATGATCGAGATCCGCGACACGTCCCACGGCATGATCCGCACCGAGGTGACCTGTGCCCGCTGCGATGCTCACCTGGGCCACGTGTTTCCCGACGGGCCGCCACCGACCGGGCTGCGCTACTGCATCAACTCGGTGTGCATCGACTTGCGCCCCCGTGACTGACCGGAGCTCGAACATGGCCGCATCGCTGCTGGATATTCCCTGTGTCACCATTACAGGCGAGCACAAGAAGCTGGGCGACTTCCCAGGCAAGGCCGTGCTGGTGGTCAACACCGCCAGCCAGTGCGGTTTCACGCCGCAATACGCCGGGTTGGAACAGCTGTGGCAGAGGTACCGTGATCGGGGGCTGATGGTGCTGGGCTTTCCCTGCAACCAGTTCGGCAAGCAGGAGCCGGGTGAGGCGCGTGATATCGCGCAGTTCTGCCAGCGCAATTTCGGCGTGAGCTTTGCGCTGTTTCGCAAGGTGGAGGTCAACGGCCCAGGTACCCATCCCTTGTTCGCCGAGCTCAAACAGCGGGCGCCCGGCATTCTGGGTAGCCAGAAGATCAAGTGGAATTTCACCAAGTTCCTGCTCGACCCAGTCAGCGGCCAGGTGGTGCGTTATGCGCCGACCACCAAGCCGCAGGCATTGGAGGCGGACATCGAGCGCCTGCTCAGCCGCTGACCGGCACCCAGCGATCGACCACGGCCAGCAGATCCTCGCGCCGGAACGGCTTGGCCAGGTAATCGTCCATGCCGGCCGCCCGGCATCGCTCGCGCTCCTCGGGCATTGCATTGGCGGTGAGTGCGACAACCGGCAGCCCTGGCCAACGGCCGCGCTCACGGATTCGACGGGTGGCCTCGTAGCCATCCATCACCGGCATGTTGCAGTCCATCAGCACCAGGTCGAAGGCCTGCTCCTCGAGCCGCGCCAGGGCTTCGACACCTTGCGTGGCCAATTCGACCTGACACCCCAGCTTTGCCAGCATGCCCTTGGCCACCAGTTGATTGACGGGGTTGTCCTCCACCAGAAGGATGCGTGCCCGGCCTTTGGCTGTAGCGGTGGGCGGGGTTGCCAATGGATGCTCGGCATCGTGTCCTTGCAATACCCGATGCAGCGTCTGGTACAGCGCCCCCCGGGTCAGCGGGCGTGCGAGCTGATGCAGAGGAGCCATGGCCAACGCCTGCTCGCTGGGCAGGAAATTGCCGTAGGCAGTGACGAGCAGAATGGGTATTTGCGAAACCCTGCGCACTTCGGCCAGCGCTTGCACATCGTCAAGGATCAGCAGGTCGGTTGTGCCAGCCACGGTCTCAATGCCGTCGTGACGTGCATACGCCAGGCCCAAGGCCGGTAGCAGGCCAAGCATCAGCTCATGCAGGCCACTGCCCGCTGCGGTCAGTGCAGCCACGCTGGCGTGCAAAGGCTCGGGCGCATCAGCCTTGGCGTAGGCGTTGAGGGGCAGCTCTGCGGTGAAGCGGCTGCCAAAACCGGGCTGGGACCGGATATGCAGATGCCCGTGCATGGCCTTGCACAGGTTACGGGTCAGGGCCAGGCCCAGGCCGGTACCGCCGTACTGACGCGTGATGCCTGCGCCGGCTTGGGTGAAGGGCTGGAAGATACGCGCTTGCGCATCTTCAGGGATGCCGATGCCGGTATCCCGGACTTCCAGGCGCACGCCGCCGATCATTGGCTCAAGCCTTACGTCCACCCGCCCGAAGCGCGTGAATTTCAAGGCATTGGACAACAGGTTGCCGACGATCTGGCGCACCCGCGTGGGGTCGCCCAACACGCTTGCCGGGAAGTCATGGGCAATCAGGCAGGTCAGTTCGACCCCTTGGGCCACGTTCTGCGACAGCAGGCTGGCAGTGTCCTCGACCAAGGTCGCCATGTCGAAGGGGATGTGTTCGAGCTCAAGCTGGCCTGCATCGAATTTCGACAGATCGAGGATATCGTTGAGCAATTCGACCAGGACTTTGCCGGAATCATGGGCAATGGCCAGCTGCTGGCGCTGCTCGCCCGGCAGTGGGTTGTCCAGCGCCAGGGCGATCATGCCGAGCATCCCGTTCAGAGGCGTGCGAATTTCGTGGCTCATGTTGGCCAGGAACGCCGCCCGTGCATGGGCCATGTCCAGCGCCCGCCGCCGGGCCTGTTCAAGCTCCTGGTTGGTCAGGCTGAGGTTGTCGTTGCTTGCCTTGAGTTCGTCGGTGCGGGCCGCAACGATATTCTCCAGCTCGTTGAGGTACTGGGTGAGCCGATTCTCGGCCGTACGGCGTTGCTCGATCTCGGTGGACATGCTGACGAACTGCTGGTTGGCCACCTTCACCAGCACCCCGATTTCATCGTGCTCATGACCGGACGGGCATTGCAGTCGTCCCTGCATGGGCTTGCGCGCATCACCGCCGCTCAGCGCACCGATCACCGTGACCAACGGCTTGGTCAGCATCATGTAGAACAGTGCCAGCAACAGGCCTGTCAGCACCAGGCTGCGGGCAAAGCCGTTGAGCAGGGTGAGGCCGGCGCGGTCGAGAAAACGCCGGCCGAAGGGGTAGGTGTCCACGTCCAGGTACAGCGTGCCCAGGTACTCGTCGGGCATGTGGGTGAGAAACAGGGGGTCGCGCAGTTGGCGATGATCGCCGAAGAGAAAGTCGCTGATCGGCCTGTAGCGGTCCTCGAGTCGCGGTCGCTCCACGTCGGCCAGCACCGTCTCGTTGTTGTCGATCAAGCGTGCACGCACGATGGCAGGCGACTCCAGAAGCCCCCGGGTCAACTCCAGTGCCAGTTCCGAGTCGATGTTGTAGGCAATGCGCGAGGCCGGGTTATGGCTGATTTGCAGCAGCGCACGCACTTCACGGTTGATCGAGGCGTCTTCGCTGGCATAATCGATGCCGATCTGGACAAGACTGAGCAATGTTCCCAGGATGAAGCCAACCAGGACTGTCAACCGGGCTTGCTTGTATGACAGGCGATTGGTGAACTTGATATCCATGAGTCCCGAGCCGGTTCCACATTCCTTGCGCTGCGCAAGCATAGCCGATCGATCGCGGCTGCTGGCGGGTCTGTCACATATTCAGCCCTGATCAGGCTGACCAGCCTGGGCTGGCCGTTTCATTGTTCAATAGCTTTGTACGTCATGGCACGGTGCTACGTGCCGTTGCGACTGGATGTGACGGTGCAAGGATAACGGGCCACCCGCCAACCCGAATTCGAATGTGTAGGAGTCTTGATGGACGCCCGCTTGATTGCTTTTCTGGACCGCGCCGAAACGGTGCTGGCCCGTCTCGAACCGCTGCTGCCGGCACCGCGTCCAGAGATCGACTGGTCCGCGACCCTGGCTGCCCGTTGGCAGCGCGACGGCCGCAATGGCTACCTGATGCCGCTGGAGGTCAGCCTGGATATCCGCCTGAGCGACCTGATCGGGGTCGACCAGCAGCGTGACCAGCTTGGCCGCAATACCCATCAGTTCATCAATGGCCTGCCGGCCAATCACGCGTTGCTGTGGGGCTCGCGCGGCACGGGCAAGTCTTCGCTGGTGCGCGCGTTGCTGGCCGAGCACGCCAAGGCGGGGCTGCGCTTGATCGAAATCGAGCGCGACCATTTGGCCGACCTGCCGCGGGTGGTCGAGCAACTGCAGAAATTGCCGCAGCGGTTCATCCTGTTCTGCGACGACCTGTCGTTCGAGGCAGGCGAGGGCGACTACCGAGTGCTCAAGAGCGTACTCGATGGCTCGCTGGAGCAGGCCCCGGACAACGTCCTGTTGTACGCCACGTCCAACCGCCGCCACCTGGTGCCGGAAAAACAGAGCGACAACGAAAACTGGCAGATGGTCGATGGCGAGTTGCATCCCAACGAAGCCGTGGAAGACAAGATCGCCTTGTCCGACCGCTTCGGGTTGTGGCTGTCTTTCTATCCCTTCAGCCAGGAGCACTTCCTCGATGTGGTCGAGCACTGGATCGGCCAGCTCGCGCGCCCGGCCGGGCTGCGCTGGCACCGTGACGAAGCCCTGGACATACTCGCCGTGCGCTGGGCTACTGGCCGCGGTAATCGTAATGGCCGATGTGCCTATCAGTTCGCCCGCTATTGGGTCGGGCTGCAATTGCTGGAGCAAACCCGATGATCGATCTTAATGCCAGTGGTGCTGGCCTGGACGGCTACGCCCTGCTGGCGGCGCAAGTGCAAGCGCTGTTCGCCGACGAACGTGACTTCACCGCCAACGCCGCGCAGTTCTCGGCCTTCGTCTATCACCAGATCGAGGACCTGAACTGGGCGGGGTTCTACATCAATCGCGATGAACAGCTGGTGCTCGGCCCGTTCCAGGGCCAGGTGGCTTGCGTGCGCATTCCTTTCGGCAAAGGCGTGTGTGGCACGGCGGCAGCCACTCGACAAACCCAGCGGGTAGAGGACGTGCATGCCTTTGCCGGGCACATAGCCTGCGACAGCGCGTCCAACAGCGAGTTGGTGATTCCACTGGTCAAGGAGGGCAGGCTGGTAGGCGTGCTAGATCTGGACAGCCCTACGGTTGGGCGTTTCAGTGAAGCCGATCAGGCGGGGCTTGAGCAGCTGGCGGCGATTTTCCTGCAACTGACTGACTGCTGATCGCCGCTGAGCCTGTACCGGCGGCATGCCTGAGCCGCCGGTACGGGCAAGATGTTCAGTCGTACATCGCCTTCTTCTTCCAGGTTTCCTCGTCGTCGGTCTTCAAGCCTTCGGTCAGCTCGTTTTCTTCGTCTTCGGTCGGCGCCAGCTGATCCAGCACTTGGGCGTTCACCCGCGCCAGCAGTTTTTCAAGGTACGTCAGCTGCTCTTCATAGACCTTCGGTTCGGGCTGCTTGCGCAGGTATTGCACGCCCCGTTCGAAGGCCAGGCGAGCCTGGCCGGGCTGTTCGTTCTGCAAGGCCTGCTGGCCGAGGTTGTTGAAGAACTCGATATGCAGTAATACCAGGATGTGGCGAATTTCCTTGAGCCAGTGCTTGGCTTCCAGAGCAGGTAAAAAGCCTTCCTGCGCGGCGCGGGTGATCTGGTTGTGCAAGGCTTCGAGCAGAAACCGCACGTCCTTGGCCTTGGCTTCGGTCAGAATCGGGTTGGGTGGGTTGTTGACCGGTATCTGCTCGCCCTTGGCGATCAGCGCTTCTACTTCAGCGATGCGCGCCTTGATGTCGGCATTGTGCTTGTCCAGGGCAAGCTGGCGCTGGTTCACATTGAGTTCCAGCCGGGTCAGCAGCAATTTCAGCCCAGGCGTCATGTACTGGCCGGGGAAGGTTTCACTGATTTCGCCACAGCGACGCAGGCGATCGGCCAGTTCGATCTTCAATCGAGCGCGCTCGAGCTTGCCGTTCTCGACCACGTTATTGAGATAGCCAATCAGAATCAGCAGTGCGATACCCGCCACGACGAGCAGGGTGATCAGAAGTGGTGTCACCGTGAATGCCTCATGAAATGGATTGCATCATTGAGTGTAGGGCGAGGTTGCATAATCCCTGACAGCCTGTGTTTATTATCGGCCGTTTGCCCAGTGGCTGAATGCTGGCACATTTATGCGGCGCTGACGTCAGAAATTCAGCTCGGGCTTCGTACAACGCAGGGGCGAGTGGGGACGGCAGGGCGGGAAGTCATTGATTTAAATAAATTTCTACAAAAGGGTTGACGGCTTATCCATCCCTCCATAGAATGCGCGCCACTTGCAGCGTAAAGCACACAGCAGAACGCAGCAGGAAGTGAAAGCAGGCAGTAATGCCAGCAGCGTGTCCCCTTCGTCTAGTGGCCTAGGACACCGCCCTTTCACGGCGGTAACAGGGGTTCGAGTCCCCTAGGGGACGCCATATTGCGGGAATAGCTCAGTTGGTAGAGCACGACCTTGCCAAGGTCGGGGTCGCGAGTTCGAGTCTCGTTTCCCGCTCCAAATTCTCCGGCAACGCTTAACGGCGGGGCGGGAAATAAAAATCCAGTCTGAATCGTGAGGTTCAGGTGCTGGTGCACTGAAAAGTGTTGTGTGTCCCCTTCGTCTAGTGGCCTAGGACACCGCCCTTTCACGGCGGTAACAGGGGTTCGAGTCCCCTAGGGGACGCCATTGCGGGAATAGCTCAGTTGGTAGAGCACGACCTTGCCAAGGTCGGGGTCGCGAGTTCGAGTCTCGTTTCCCGCTCCAGTTTGAATACTGTGGCGTTCGCACGGTGCAGTGGTGGTGAAGGCTGTAAAGGCGCTTCACGCCGATTAGCGGTAAAGCTTCAAATTGCGGGAATAGCTCAGTTGGTAGAGCACGACCTTGCCAAGGTCGGGGTCGCGAGTTCGAGTCTCGTTTCCCGCTCCAAATTATGATCTACAGACGTCCACTGAAGTCTGTAAGTCTTTGAATAAAGGGGCTTTGGCCCCTTTTTTCATTCCAGCGAAGGCTACCGAAATCCACCAACGGCCAGCCTTTTTGAGGCCAAAATTAAGGCCATACAATACGGTGCATAACCGTTCCGTATTGTTGCTGGAATAGAGCCGGTGCGGTGGCGAGCATAGAGCCTAAGTTTCAACTTAGGAGCTATGTGATGGCACTTTCTGACCTAATTATCCGGCAGGCTAAAGCCACCGGAAAAACCTATACTCTCCCTGATACCGATGGCCTTGGGCTAGTCGTTTCTCCTGTCGGTGGTAAAAGCTGGCATCTCCGTTATTACTGGCTGGGCAAGCAGAAACGTATCTCTCTCGGTGGCTATCCCGAAGTTAGTTTGCGTGAAGCGCGGGCGCTGCGTGATGAAGCTCGCGCTTTGTTGGCCAAAGGTATTAATCCCCATACTGATCGTAAACAAAAACGCCGTGCTGCGCGCCTCGCGTCTGAGAATACCTTTGGCGCGGTCTTTCTGCTGTGGTATGAACACCGCAAACAGGAACTTGGCGAAATTGGGGAAGACCGTGGCAAGCGCAAGCCGCTTTCGGCTGATCTGCCGCGTATCGAAGTCATCCATGAGTTGCCCGAGCACGAACTGACCTGCGCCTGCCGCAAGCATGTCATCGGCGAGGAAACCAGCGAGCAGCTCGATATCGTGCCGATGCAAATCCGTGTGCTCAAGCACGTGCGCAAGGTCTATGGCTGCCGTGGTTGCGAGACCGCTCCAGTCACTGCTGACAAGCCCGCCCAGTTGATCGAAAAAAGCATGGCCAGCCCCAGCGTGCTGGCCATGCTGCTGACGACTAAGTACGTCGATGGCTTGCCGCTGCACAGGTTTGAACGTGTGCTGTCGCGCCACGGCATCCAGATTCCACGGCAAACGCTGGCGCGTTGGGTGATCCAGTGCAGCGAGCACTTCCAGCCGTTGTTGAACCTGATGCGTGACCGGCTGCTGGAAAGTCCGGTGATTCACTGCGACGAAACACGCGTACAGGTCTTGAAAGAGCCAGACCGCGACCCGACCAGCCAATCCTGGATGTGGGTGCAGGCCAGTGGCCCGCCTGATCGACAAGTTGTGCTGTTCGACTACACCACCAGCCGTGCGCAGGAAGTACCACTGCGCCTGCTGCAAGGGTATCGCGGCTATGTGATGACCGACGATTACGCCGGTTATAACGCACTGGCGTTGCAACCTGGCGTCGAGCGGCTGGCGTGCATGGTTCACGCGCGCCGCAAGTTCGTCGAGGCGCAGAAAGTGCAGCCCAAGGGTAAGACGGGCCGCGCCGATGTGGCACTGGCGATGATCAACAAGCTGTACGGCATCGAGCGCGACCTCAAGGAGGTCAGCGACGAACAGCGGTTCCTCGGTCGCCAGGAAAGAAGCCTGCCGATCCTCGGCCAGTTGAAAAGCTGGCTGGACAAGACGTACTCCCAGGTTACACCGCAAAGTGTCCTGGGCAAGGCCGTGCATTACCTGGCGAACAACTGGAGCCGGTTGGAGCGCTATGTCGAGGCTGGGCATTTGCCGATCGACAACAACCTGGCAGAGCGTGCGATCAAGCCATTTGTCATCGGGCGTAAGGCCTGGTTATTCAGTGACACACCCAAGGGCGCCACGGCCAGTGCGCAGATCTACAGCTTGGTCGAGACCGCCAAGGTCAACGGCCAGGAGCCCTATACGTGGCTGCGCCACGTACTTGAGCGCCTGCCGTATGCATCGTCGGTGGCCGACTACGAAGCCCTACTGCCGTGGAACTGCTCGCCAGAGATGCCACGGTAACCTGTTGCCCCACCATGTGATAGGTGGGCTTCATGGATCGCACTCATCGAGTGGGCAATGCCCTGCTGTGCTGCCTGCAGATACCAAGCGGCGGCCTGGCTGGCGTCGCGCTCGACACCGTTGCCGCGTCGGTACAAGTAGGCAAGATTATGCAGGCCGCTGGCGTTGCCCTGTTCTGCGGCAGCCAAGTACCAGCGCTGGGCCTCAACGAGGTTCTGCGGCGTTCCCACGCCGATCTGGTGCATCAGGCCGAGGTCGACCTGGGCCGGTGCATGACCTTGCTCGGCGGCCTGCTTCCACCAATGAACGGCTTTTTCATATTGCTGCAGGTCGGAGTAGGCCAGGGCCAATTCATATTGAGCGGCCGGGTCGCCAGATTTCGCTTGTTGTGACAGCGCCTTATCCGGCGACGGCTCACAGGCTGTAAGTACCGGGAACAACACCGCCAAGGCAAGGATAGGAAAGGCCTTGTGGGCAAGGGAGAAGAATCGCTGGATCATGCTGATACCTCATGGCCTTGCAACGCTTCGAGTGTGTGAAAGTAGCGTGCCTTATGGAAGGCTATGGCGGCGGTTCCGAGGCTGATGATCGGTAGAAGAGATACGGCGGCAAGTTCGGGAGCGTCGATCAGGGCCACCAATCCGAACAGGAACAGCAAGGCCACAAGTACCGTTCCTGCCCAGAACAGCTTGTTCTTCCTGATACCGAAGGCTTGCCCGGACGTATCCTGCCGGGATTTGGTACGGGCGATGAGATAGGCCAGCACGAACAAGGCAGTGGAGAGCAAGTTCATGCCGAGAAGCACTGCCGCTTCGATAAATGAAGCATCCTCCACAAGGTAGGGTGAGCGGAGCAGTGTCCAGACGCCACAGGCACAAAGTGCATAGAACCAGACGTCCTTGTGCTTGGCGGGGCGTAGTCGGCAATGTTCGTTCAGCCAGTCGAAAGCCTGTTTTTCAGGCTTGCCAAGTGCCCTGTCGACGAGAAGAAAAATATCGGACTCGCGCTGGTCTATCAGCCTATTGCCGTCCGATTCGATCACATTGAAGTTGTGATCCATCCTGATTTTATCAACTTGATGCCCTTCGTCCTGCAGCAACTTGAAGATCGTGTCATGTGCATTTTCGTCTGCCTGCTCGAACCGTATTTCCATTAGAGTCATTTCCTTTTTGATAGTGACTGAGCCGGCTGCGGTAACGGGTGCCCGTGGCGATTCACCAGGCGGTAGCCGAAGCTGACGGGATGGTCGTAGGCCGGGCGGTAGTAGATATCGGTGCGGGATTTGACCGGCCGGGTATCCAACCCGCGCAGATCGGGAGCTGGGCCGCAAAGATTCTGCACTTCGTCGCTCCATTCAGCGTTTTCAGCGCCATGGCGCATGTACCTATCGAGTAACGGGATAAAGCAAAGCCAGTGCCATACGCGAAGCAGTGGAGACAGCCTGTGCCTGGAATAAGTGGCCTTCTGCTGCGGCGTGATCGTTCCCGGCTGCGGCTGAACCGCCTTAATGCCATGCTCCATATAGCGGCGCAGGACCTCAAGCCGCTGCAGGTCATATAACCCCTCAATTCCGCTACCGCAGGTGTAGGGCTCCATCAAGTAAGAGGGGTGAGGGTTTCCCGATGTGCGCAGCTTATTGCTCTCTATTGCTGCATGTGGATGGGGGGCGTAGAGCTGTAGGGCACCCATTGGGCCGTAGCGGTTGTCCACTGCCGGCCTGATATGCCGCCAGGGGATATGTGCAATACGGCCTTGACCATTATCAATATGGATCAGTTGGGCCTGACGGTTATAGCGGATTCTACCTGCGGATAGTTTGTTGGATTTTATGGAGTAGTACGTAAGTGGTGCCAGAATTAATAGGGCAAACAAATATAGAGGAGCAAATTCAACAGGCGATGCACCAGTGATTACTGCCAATGCCAGAATAAACATCAGGACGACATGATGAATGCTGATTAATAAGAGGACTGCAGAGCTGCTGCACTTGGCCGGTATCTCGATAAAGCGATCATTGAATTTGCCTGGATCACTGGTATCAATATTGAAATTTAAGTCTTTTGGCCACATGGCAATATCAAGCGCAGGAAGCTCATGTATTTCAGTCCGGCTTAATTCCTTTTCAAACTCCGCATCAAACATGGACAGATCAGGATTAGGGTGCTGGCGCACCCATTCCAGTTCGCCACGCCATAATGCGGCTACTCTAGTTTCCAACTCGTCTGTACTTAGCGGCGCCTCTTGTGGTTGTTGGCTCACGTCTTCTCCATTTCAAGCACCTGGTTGGGTTCTGCAAAGGCATTAGGCCAGTATTTAACTTCAATGTTGCCGCCCAATGTGTCCGTAGGGTGGCTAATATAACCGACACCATCGCGAACTTTAACAAGATCCGGGTCATCTAGCGTTTTTTGTATGCCGGTAAACTTGAATTCATTATGCTGGGTGATGGTGTAGGCGCTAACTTGCGGCTGCCAGCCGGGAAATGCCACGGTGACAGTACGGGCATCTGCTGGCAACTGGCTGCCATGATTTGCCCGATTGACCGCACCCCATACCGGAATAGTCAGCGAACCTATCGTGCGCAGTACCGCCGTATCCGTTTCGATATGAGGTTTCATAAAGAAGTAATAAAACCCAATGATTTCTTCTTCGGATGTAAAGGGAGAGAGAACTTCGTTACTGAATATCCCATTCTGGTGTATCCCTGTTCCCCAGATACTTCGGGCTATCCAATCCGTTACTTTGCGTTCTTCGGTGTTTTTCTCATTCCATGTCCGAATGACCTGATACGAGAGTTCCAGTGCGATTAGAGTCCAGCCTATCGGGCCTGACCCCAGCCTGGCGACTCCGAGGGCCAAACGAGCTGTACTGGCAGCAACCCCCGTACCGGCGGCGCGCGTTCCCATACTGGTCATGGCTTTTCTTGATAGTTGCGACAAGGCCCCGGCATGTTGTTGCGTACTTAGCTGCCCCATCAGGTGCAAGCCCCCAGTAGTTGCGGCGGCAGCCTGAAGTACGCTACCTGCAGCATGGGCGGTGGCCTGGCCGACGGAGTTTGCATTGGCGGCAAGCAACAATTCCTTGAAACTGGGGCGCTTGTTGGGGGCGGCATCGAATACCTTGAGCAGCTTGCGGTAGGGCAAATGGCGGGTGGCGGTATCCGGCGGCGTACCACGACCGGCAACAAAGGGCGCGACCAGGCGTTCAAGCAGGCCATCACGCACGCCCATATCCTCATTGCCATAGTCAAGGAGCCGCATCACCCGCGGCATTTGCGCAGCATGGCCACTAAGCAGCCCAAAGCAGGTCAGCGCGCAGAGCGACTATCCAGTAACTTTCTGTACGCAATGCCACATGTGGCGTCATGTGGTTTCCGGAGACTGGAGAGTTGTGATAACTCTCATGAAATGTCGCATACTCTTCGGCCCAAGCCATGATGTGAGGCCAAATATTAGAGAAGAGCTCTGCTTGAGCGCCTGCGGAATATTGGAGGCTAAGCCAGTCTAAGGCATCCCACAAACGTTGTTGTGCAGATGTTGATAGCCCTATCAAAGTTGCTTTGTCAGAAGGGGATGACAAACCGTTGCTTACTTTTACGATGCTGCTTAGCGTTTCGTTGAAAAACGATAGATAAGGCGTGTGGTGTAAATGTGGCTCGCGCCGTTGTTCAAATTGATCAGCCGGTATTTTTGAGGCAGCCCACTGCTGCCAGCTCGGCAGAGCAGACGTATTCAGGGCAGTTGTTGGCAGCGGGCTGGCTGTGGTCATTTGCCGGATGTTCCCTGGTCGCCCTGGTCATCGGCCCATTGCCAGAGGGTCAGGCCCTTACTGGTTTCGCTGGGGATTTCAGGGAACAGGTCGTCCTGGGCGAACTGGCGGCGCGAGCCGTGCTGGGCCAGGGTGAACCAGTAACCGGCGCGCGGGCAGGACTGGCCGGCGTAGGTGGGCGGCGGCGCGGATGGCGTAGCGGGTGTGGCCGACAGGTTGCGGGCAAAGTCCGCCAGGTCGCGGGGGTAGAACGGCATGTCGCGGTAGCTGCTGTCGTCGATCTGCAACAACCAGGTAACGGCGGCAGCTTCCCAGGCCCAATAGCCATAGAAGGAAATATCTGCCTCACCATGCTGGTCGATATAGGGTTCGCGGCGGCTGGCGTGATACCACTCGTCCAGGTACTTGGCCATCAGCGCCGGGCGCTTGTCGGGGGCGGCATCGAATACCTTGAACAGCTTGCGGTAGGGAAGATGGCGAGTGGCGGTATCTGGGGGCGTACCGCGCCCAGGAACGAAAGGGGCGACTAGGCGTTCGAGTAGGCCGTCTTGTATGCCTAGTTCTGTATTTGCATAATCGATAATTGCCATGATTTTGGGCATGTGCTCAGCATTTCCCGTCAGCAAGCCAAAGCAGATTAATCTCAAGGCCACAATCCAATATTCATCATCATTTATTGAGATATGTGGAGTAATTATGTCCGCATTGTTAGATAGGTGATGAGCCTCATGGGTCTCGGCGTATTGCTCTGTCCAACTTAAAACGTGGGGCCATGACTCTCTAAATAGGCTAACTGAGCATCCCGATGAGTATTGCAGGCTTAGCCAGTTCAATGTGTCCCACAAGCGTTGACTTGCTGATTGGTCTATTCGCTTGATTTTTGCGTTTTTGTCGATGAGCTCGCACACAAATTTTATGCCATCAATAAGTTCGTCGAAACGTTCAGTGTATGAGACATACCGCAAATGCGGCTCACGGCGCTTATTGAAATTTTTTGCTAAAATCTTGGTTGTCATCCAGTGTTGTAGGGGTAAATTTGATTCTTTCATAAAGTTTAGTCATCCAAGAAATCTAACGGCAATTCAAATTCAGTGGCGATCTGATGTTTTACCGTTTTTACGCTGCATAGGCCAGCTGCAAGTGGCTTGCTATTCGCCGATTTTTTGCGTGCATTAGGATCATGGAGTATAAAGTTTGGTCCTACAACTGTAATTATACTTCGCTCGTATGGGCAAGGCATTAATGAAGGGTCAAATCCACTGCGACGCCATCTTTCTACTTGATTGAGTAAGGATCTGTGTGGTGGAATAATCTTCGCCCTGTTGATATTCATTGATATCCACGTATGGCTCATCTGTCTTATGCCGCTAACTAATTTTCCTACAGAGTTTCGCACCTTGGGCTTGTCACTTGGCTCCGCAAGTTTTTCTAGGCCGTATTCCAAGGCTTGCCACACTTGCGTGGCACTTTCCAGTTTCTTGTGGAATGGCTCGTTGGTGCCTTTGGTGTCGCTGATCCGGTAGCGCTGCGACAGTTTATCGATGATCCAAACATGATCAATGCCCTGATGGCCTGGTTGGCGACCTTCATAGAGAATGCCTCCATTATTGATCTTTTCCCGCGACTTTCGTTTGACAAAGTCATAGTCGGCAATGTGCTCTCCTTGAACCCCGGATCTATGTCTGCTATAGCGCGAGCGCTGGCTTTGCCGCAGTTGCGGGCTAACCTGGCCCTGGGCCGGGGTGGTGTTGCCTTTGGGCTCGATGGCGACATCGCGTTTGGCCGAGGCTGGCTGTTTGTCGGTGGTGGTCTGGCTGCTGCGCCCGCTGCTGGCAGAGGACGATGTGGCGGGCTGTTGCTGCGGCTTGCTGGCCGGGGCCGATGCGGCGGTCTGGTTGCCGGTGGTTGTATCGCGCCGGGCCGCGGGTGTGGACGATGCGGCCGGGGTCTGGCTAGCGGTGTTAGTGCTTTGCTGGGCCGGCTTGCCTGCGTTGCCGCCACTGGATGCCGGAGCCGATGAGCCGGGCGGCGACTGGCGCGGC
>NZ_JBICKP010000056.1:0-2638 GCF_043104335.1 Pseudomonas sp. WSY_20 | reverse complement strand
ACCGCATCGCCGATCACCGCCAGCGGAATGCCCCCGGCCGAGCTGCGGTTGGGGGCGGCGATCACGGCGCCGCCGTGGGTGGTCTTGTCGCCCAGCCGGACGGGGCGCTTGCCAGGGAAGTTCATCTTTCACTCCTTGCGCGCCCGGCGGACGCATCAGTGGGTAGGCGTCAGGTATTTTGCTGCTGCGTGGTGGGCGGGGCCGGCAGGTTGCGGGCAAAGTCCAGCAGATCGCGGGGGTAGAACGGCATATCGCGGTAGCGTTGTTGTGCAGATGTTGATAGCCCTATCAAAGTTGCTTTGTCAGAAGGGGATGACAAACCGTTGCTTACTTTTACGATGCTGCTTAGCGTTTCGTTGAAAAACGATAGATAAGGCGTGTGGTGTAAATGTGGCTCGCGCAGTTGTTCAAATTGATCAGCCGGCATTTCTGAGGCAGCCCACTGCTGCCAGCTCGGCAGAGCAGACGTATTCAGGGCAGTTGTTGGCAGCGGGCTGGCTATGGTCATTGGCCGGATGTTCCCTGGTCGCCCTGGTCATCGGCCCATTGCCAGAGGGTCAGGCCCTTACTGGTTTCGCTGGGGATTTCAGGGAATAGGTCGTCCTGGGCGAACTGTCGGCGCGAGCCGTGCTGGGCCAGGGTGAACCAGTAACCGGCGCGCGGGCAGGACTGGCCGGCGTAGGTGGGCGGCGGTGCCGATGGCGTAGCGGGTGTAGCCGGCAGGTTGTGGGCAAAGTCCGCCAAGTCGCGGGGGTAGAACGGCATGTCGCGGTAGCTGCTGTCGTCAATCTGCAGCAGCCAGGTGACGGCGGCAGCTTCCCACGACCAGTAGCCATAAAAACTGAAGTCTGCTTCGCCATGCTGGTCGATATAGGGCTCGCGGCGGCTGGCGTGATACCACTCGTCCAGGTACTTGGCCATCAGCGCCGGGCGCTTGTCGGGGGCGGCATCGAATACCTTGAACAGCTTGCGGTAGGGAAGATGGCGAGTGGCGGTATCTGGGGGCGTACCACGACCGGCAACAAAGGGCGCGACCAGGCGCTCAAGCAGGCCATCACGCACGTCCATATCCTCATTGCCATAGTCGAGGAATTGCATCACCCGTGGCATCTGTGCGGCGTTGCCAGTCAATAAACCGAAGCAGACAAGACGCAGGGCCATCGTCCAGTAATCTTCGGTACGTAATGCCGCATGCGGTGTCATATGGTTACCCGCTTCCGGCGAGTTGTGGTAGGCGGCATGGCATTGGGCGTATTCTTCAGCCCACTCCATTGCGCAGGGCCAAATCTCGTCAAATAGCCCCACTGGAGCCCCGGCGGAATACTGCAAGCTAAGCCAGTCTAAGAGGTCGCATAGACGAAGGTTGGTGGAGTTCATCATTCCACCAGGTTTTGTTCCATTCGCAATAGTAGAAATTCTTGAGCAGACCAACTGGATGCGTTCAAGAGTTTCATCAAACTGTGCTGTGTATGTGACGTAACGTAGGTGGGGTTCCCGTCGCTGTTCAAACTGCGATGCTGCAACTTTGGATGCTGCCCAGTGATCCCAGTTGATGCTGTTAGTGTTTTTCATGTGCATTTGTCACTGCTTGAGTTTCAAGTTTTATTCTGATAGAAAGTTTGTTGGAATAACAAACTCTGTGGCAATTTGATGTCGGCTTGCCGATTTGCGACATTTCCCTGCGGCCGCCTGCCTGTTAGCTGCTTTAGTTTTAGCATTGTTGTCATGCTGGATATAGTTTGGGCCAACTACGGTGATTAAACTACGGTCGTAAGGGCATGTCATAATTTCTGGGTCAAAGTCAACTGCTCTCCATGATTTGATCTTGGAGATTAAGGCGGTATGTGCGGAAGTGATCTTTGAATTTTGAATGTTCCTAAAGATCCATCTGTGGCTCATTTGTCGCCCATCGCTAACTGTTTTGCCTACGGAGTTACGCACTTTGGCTTCATTCCCTTGCCCAAGTGCCTGCTCCAGCCCATATTCCAGGGTCTGCCAGACTTGCATGGCGCCTTCCAGTTTCTTGTGGAAGGGCTCGTTGGTGCCTTTGGTGTCGCTGATCCGGTAGCTTTGCGGCAGGCTGCCGCTGTGCCAGATATGGTCGATGCCCTGGTGGCCTGGCTGGCGGCCTTCGTAGAGGGTGCCGTTGTGGTTGACCTTCTGCCGCGACTTCTTGTTCTTGACGAAATAGTAATCGGCGATGTGCTCGCCCTGAGCGCCAGCCTTTGACCGTCTGTAGCGCGAGCGCTGGCTTTGCCGCAGTTGCGGGCTGACCTGGCCCTGGCGCGGAGTGACGCTGCCTTTGGGCTCGGTGGCGACATCGCGTTTGGCCGGGGCTGGCTGTTTGTCGGCGCTGGGCTGGGTGCTGCGCCCGCTGCTGGCAGGGGGCGATGTGGCGGGCTGTTGCTGGCGGGCGGCGGCGGGTTGTTGCTGCGGCTTGCTGGCCGGGGCCGAGGCGGCGGTCTGGTTGCCGGAGGTGCCGCTCTGCGCTTGCGGTTTGCCGGCGGTATCGGGTGTGTCGCGCCGGGCAGCGGGTGTGGATGAGGTAGCCGGTGTCTGGCTGGCGGTGCTGGAGCTCTGCTGCGCTGGCTTGCCGCTGGATGCCGGAGCCGATGAGCCGGGCGGCGACTGGCGCGGC
>NZ_JBICKP010000055.1:0-1562 GCF_043104335.1 Pseudomonas sp. WSY_20 | reverse complement strand
CGCTAAGGCTTTGGCCAGCGATATTCTCCGGTGAGATTGATGTGTTCCCATCCGAGCGGCGAAACATGGGCCAAGAGATCGGGCGATAGCAGCTTTCCATCGCGTTTCTGGTTTGCAACGACCTCGCCGAGCTTCATGGTGTTCCAGAAGATGATGATGGCGGCGAGCAGATTCATGCCGGCGATGCGGTAATGCTGGCCTTCGGCGGAACGGTCGCGGATTTCACCGCGGCGGTGGAAGCTGATTGCCCGCTTCAGCGCATGATGAGCTTCGCCTTTGTTGAGCCCGATCTGGGCACGCCGTTGGAGTTCGGCATCCAGAATCCAGTCGATCATGAACAGGGTGCGCTCGACGCGACCGACTTCCCGCAGGGCTGTCGCGAGCTCGTTCTGCCGCGGATAGGAGGCGAGTTTCCGCAGAATCTGGCTTGGCGCGACGGTCCCGGCAGCAATGGTGGCGGCGATGCGCAGGATGTCGGGCCAATTGCGCTCGATCATGGCTTGGTTGACCTTTCCGCCGATCAACGCTCGCAGGTGCGCCGGGGCGGCCGACGGATTGAACGCGTAGAGCCGTTTGGATGGCAGGTCGCGGATGCGCGGAGCGAACCGGTAGCCGAGAATGGCACATGCGGCAAAGACGTGATCGGTGAAGCCGCCCGTGTCGGTGAACTGCTCGCGGATATGGCGTCCAGCATCGTTCATCAGCAGGCCATCGAGGATGTAAGGCGCTTCGCTTGCCGTTGCAGGAATCACCTGGGTTGCGAACGGCGCATATTGGTCGGAGACGTGGCTATAGGCTTTCAGGCCCGGGGTATTGCCATATTTCGCGTTGACCAGGTTCATGGCCTCACCTTGCTCTGTAGCGACGAAGAACTGTCCGTCGCTCGAAGCCGACGTGCCCATGCCCCAGAACCGGGCCATGGGTAACGCTGCCTGTGCCTCGACCACCATGGCCAGCGCCCGGTCATAGGCTTCGCCCTCGACATGCCACCGTCCAATGCGGATCAATTCCCAGAAGGTGTGGGTGTTTGTCGCATCCGCCATTTTGCGCAAGCCGAGGTTGATCCCTTCCGCCAAGATAACGTTCATTAGCCCGATCCGGTCAGCGCAGGGTGCTCCTGTGCGCAGATGGGTGAACGCTTCGGTGAAGCCGGTCGCCGCATCCACCTCCAGCAGGAGATCGGTGATGCGCGTGGGCGGGATCTGCTTGTAGAGATCGAGCACCAGATCTTCGGCGCCTGTCGGCGCGGCGGCTTCGAGTTTCTCGATATGCAGAACGCCGTTTTCAATCGACCCGCCCGGGATCGTGCCTGCGCGAGCGGCACGGCCAAGCTCGCGCAACCGCATGTCGAGGCGAGCTTGCCGGTCTGCCAGCCATTCCTCCGGCCGCAATGGCACAGCGAGACGACCGCCTTCCGCGATGGATTGTGCCGGAACGAGTGCGTGTTTCAGATCGCCATAGCGCCGGGACCTAGTAAGCCAGACATCTCCGGAGCGGAACGCATCGCGCAGATGGAACAGCACCGCGATCTCCCATAGGCGAGCGTCGCCAGCCCTCTGGGC